>DOMT01000112.1:9408-14497 GCA_003509825.1 Coriobacteriia bacterium | reverse complement strand
CACGGGCCACATCTTCGTGGGTTGGAAAACCGCCGATGGCGCATCGTTCACCCCGTCCGTGATCGTCACACAACACACCGTCGTCTACGCGCAGTGGCAGGTCGTGCAAATCACAATCACCTTCAACCACAACTACGACGGAGCGCCTATTCCGACAACGGTTTTGATCGACTACGGCACTTCCGTCGGGTCGCGGGTACCCGCAGATCCGGCACGTGGGGGCTACACGTTCGAAGGTTGGGCGTCCGCAAGCGGCGTGCCCCTCAACACCAACACCATCCTCGCTGCGGATACCACCTTCCATGCGCAGTGGAGGATCATTCCCGTTCCGGGCGAGCTCAGCGTTACATTCAACCTTAATTACAACGGCATGCCCGAGGCTCCCGTAAGCATCGTTGCTACAGAGGGCACCTCTCTCGGATCCCGGATGCCTGACGTTCCCATGCGTGTGGGTTACACCTTTACCGGCTGGAACACCAAGCCCGACGGGACGGGTGATGTGCTCACAGCAAGCGACGTTATCAGAGAAAATACGTATGTGTATGCACAGTGGTCTGCGGTTCCGGCTGCTCCCGTTCCCAACACACCCACAACACCGAACGCTCCCGTCGTAAATGTCTACCCACCCGAGGTAACGGTAGCGGGTGGCGGTGCGGCCGGAACCGTTGTTATCACCGAGGAGGCGCCGCAGCAATCGGATGAACCGCAGACGCAGGATCCATACGTGGTGGATGTTCCCGCGCAGTCGGCAATCCAAGTCGAGCCGACTCCCACTCCGACCACTGCGGCGGCCGAGACGATCACGACGACATCCTGGTCGGTCGTCAATGTGATCGCAGCCCTCCTTTCAGCCCTGCTCCTCGCTTTACCCATCGTACGGCTGGCGTTTGACCGTCGTCCTACCGCTCTCGGCGCAGGACTCACCACTTCGTATGGAAACAGAGCACTCATCGTCGACATATCGGCGATTGCGATATCCGGAATCATCTTCGTTTCCCTGGCCACCACGTTTTTCCTTACACAGGATTTTTCCGGATCGATGGTTGTTACGGACAGTCTAACGCCCCTACTCATCTTCGGCATTTTCATCCAGCTGGTGATGCCGTTGTTCGCCACCCTGATCAACAGGGGAGGGAAGGAGATTACCGGCGGCTGATGCCCCTGAGTCACCACAAGCGATAGCCCACAGGCCGACCGAAGTCCATCCGACCCGGTCGGCCTGTTATGTTACACAATTGAAAACAATTTGAAATCGTGTAGCCGAAGGGTATATATCGGGCTAAAATGTGTTTTACGGTCATTCGATGCGATTCGAATGCATGCGTCGTCGTCGAAACGTAAATGGACGATGACAAAGGAAAGGAGTGCCATCATGGCAGAGGAGAACAACAAGGGTGCTTCCCCGGAAGTTGCAGGAACGTCCGTTTCGGAAAATCCGGCACCGCAACCGCAGGTGGATGCAGTGTCCGACCGGCAAAATGCACAGCAATACAGCTACACATCGCAGCCCGGACAACCGATGAATGAGCAAACAGGAGTGCCTTACGGCGCCCGACAGAATCCACAGTATAATCCCCAGCCGAATTACGGCTATGGCCAACAAAGCAACCAGTACGCCCCACAGCCACAATATGCGCAGCAAGGCTATCAGGCCAGAAGCGCAGGTTTCGGAAGTCCGCAAAAGGATAAGTGGGTGGCAACGCTTTTGGCGCTGTTTCCGCCACTCGGCATGTTCGGTATCCACAAATTCTACCTCGGTTATAAAACCGAAGGCCTGATCATGCTTCTGGTTGCCGTGCTCGGCACCTGTGTCGCCTTCGGCCCCCTCGTGATGACCGTGATCGCTATCATCGAGGGTGTGCGCTACGTAACACTCACACAGGAGGATTTCGAAGCCACCTACGTGCGCGGTTCCAAGGGATGGCTGTAGCCCATGTTCTATAGAAAAACGGTACTCGACAACGGAATCACTGTTTTATCCGAGCGCATGGATGCCGTGCGCTCGGTTTCGCTCGGCATCTGGTTTAAAGTGGGATCACGCGATGAGACGGATATGAACCAAGGTATCTCCCATTTCATGGAACACATGATGTTCAAAGGCACGAATAAGCGCGATGCACTGAGGATATCGCAGGACTTCGAATCCATCGGTGCCGAGCAAAATGCCTTCACCTCGAAGGAATATACCTGCTATTACGCACGTTTCGTGGACGACAAGCTGGCGCATATCATGGAGATTCTCGGAGACATGGTCACCGGATCCGTGTTTTCACAGGAGTGTATCGACTCCGAGCGGGAGGTGGTCATCGAGGAGATCGCCCGAAGCGAGGACACGCCCGATGACTATGTTTACGAACTGTTTTTCCGCGAAGTTTACCCCACACACGCTCTGGGTCGTCCCATTATCGGTACGCGAGAGGTGGTCGGTGCCTTTAATCATGCGGATTGCATAGCTTACCGCGACAGCCACTACCATAGCGGCAACTGCATCGTCGTTGCCACGGGTAGTGTCGATCATGACGAGTTGGTGGCCCTGTGCTCCGAGCATCTGTCCGCCATGCCGACGGGGCAGGTCAACCACCGCGAAACCGTAGTGGAAAAGGAGCGTGGTAGCTTCACGTTTTTGACCAAGGACACCGAGCAGGCTCATATCATCTACGGAATGCCGGGCCTGACACTTGGAGAAGCCGACCGCTTCGCGGGATCGATATTCGATACCGCTCTCGGCGGCGGCATGTCTTCACGCCTGTTTCAGGAGGTGCGGGAGAAGCGCGGCTTAGCTTATGCCATCTACGCAACCACTCTACCGTATGTGGGAACCGGACAGTTCGTTACCTACGCAGGCACGCGACCTGCCAATATCGAAAAAGTGCTCGCCATCATCCAAAGCGAATTCAAAAACGTTCTGGAAACAGGCATCACGAAAGACGAGCTCGAACGTATCCGCGAATACGTGATAGGGCATATCGTCTTGTCGACCGAGTCAACTTCGCAAAGGATGCTGCGCTTGGGAAAGAGCGCCATCAGCGGCAACGAGATGCTTTCTTTGGATGAACTGATCGAGAGGTATCGCAGCGTCACACTCGAAGATCTACGACGGGTCGCCGAGCGGGTGCTGAGCCAGACACCGACGATAGCGATCATCAGTCCAAAAACCGAAGCCGAACTCGCATCGATACGATCGATGCAGGTGTAAGCTTCGTAGAGGGAAGAATTTTCGGACACGCTTCGACTTGAGGCGTGTCCGTCCACGTGATATCGAGGAGGCATTATGATCAGAGTTTTGGTAAACGGATTCTTGGGTCGGATGGGGACCCAGGTCGTAGCTGCAGTCAATGCGCAAAAAGATATGANNTAATCGTCGCCGGGGTCGACGCGCTCGGTGGGGTAGGACATGTCGAGTTGGCGGGCAAGGAACTCGCCCCTGCATTCACCGATCTACTCGCCGCCATAGAGGCTACGAGCCCCGATGTGGTGGTGGACTTCACCGCTCCGGCATCGGTGGAAAAAAACATCCGTACCGTTCTGCCTTTCGGTGTGGATTGTGTGGTGGGTACCACCGGGCTTACTCCTGAAACCTATGAAGAGTTGATCAATCTGGCCCCCGAGGGCACAACTCTCTTCCACGCCCCGAATTTTACGGTCGGAGCAGTCTTGATGATGGAGTTTTCAAAGAAGGCGGCGGCATACTTCGCCGACGTCGAGGTCATCGAGTTTCACCATAACGGCAAGAAAGACGCTCCCAGCGGAACAGCCATCAATACGGCCCTGGGAATCGCCGAGGCGCGCAAGGTCGCCGGAATCGAAACTCTGGCTCCCGGTAAGGAAACCGAGTTGCCCGGGCGTGAGGGCGCCCGCGGTGCCGATGTAAATGGGGTGCCTGTGCACGCCGTGCGCTCCAACGGTTATGTGGCTCATCAGGAAGTGATATTCGGTTCGGCGGGGGAAACGCTGACGATACGCCACGACTCCATCGATCGTGCCGCTTACATGCCCGGNNCCCGGTGTGCTCCTCGCGATCAGGAAAGTCGGTGGGGCCCGCGGCCTGATCATCGGTCTCGAGAAATTCATGGATCTGTAGTGACGAAAGTGAAAGATAATCAAACGGAGGTAGGAGGCACCTTGTCGATATTGGTTATGAAGTTCGGGGGAAGTTCCGTTGCGCATGAACAGGGGAGAGCCTGTGCGATACAGCAAATACAGGCTGAAATCAACAATGGATACCGTCCGGTCGTGGTGGTTTCGGCCATGGGGCGCAAGGGAGACCCCTACGCCACCGACACTTTGCTGTCATTGATCTGTGACGGCCACTGCAACGATCACGAGATGGATATATTGATGTCTGCCGGTGAGATGATATCCGCAGTAGTGCTCACTTCGCAACTCAATAAGGCGGGCACGCCCGCAAAAGCACTCACCGGCGCCGATGCGGGCATCATAACGGACTGCGTATCGGGAAACGCCACGATAAAGCAGGTGGATACCTCGGCCATACACGCCGTTTTGGATGAGGGAGCGGTTGCCGTCGTTACAGGATTTCAGGGAGTCGACGCCGAGGGACACCTCCACACCCTGGGGCGCGGTGGTTCGGATACCAGTGCCTGTGCACTCGGCNNTGTCGACGGCGTTTATACCGCCGATCCGCGGATGATCGAAGACGCAAACATCCTTAAGACCATCACTGCAGACGAGTTATTTCAGATGGCGCGTCACGGATCACGCATCGTGCACACTCCGGCTGCCGAACTCGCCCTGCAGAGCGGAGTAAAGATGCGGGTGCGCAGTACTTTCAGCGAAAATCCCGGCACCGAAGTCGTTTCTTTGNNCACCGAAGTCGTTTCCTTGGATGATTTTCGCCCCGACCGGGTTGCCACGGCGGTCACTTCGGTTTCGGGAATCGCCCGTCTGCGTGTGAGATTGCCGTATGCCAAGGATGACCCGAACAAGCATATGGAGATGCAGACCCAGGCATATCGTTTGATGGCCGACGCCGGGGTTTCGATAGATATGTTCACCCCGATGAATGATCGCCTGGTGTTTACGGTTGCATCCGACAAGGCGCTTCCCGCATTACAGATACTATCGGAGC
>DOMT01000112.1:4642-9385 GCA_003509825.1 Coriobacteriia bacterium | reverse complement strand
GTGTTCCCGGGGTTATGGCAAAGGTCGCCGAAAGCCTTCAGGCCGAACATATCGACATTCTACAGGTTGCCGACTCCCATGCCACGATATCACTCCTGATCGACGAAAACGACATGGAGACCGCCGCTAGAGCCTTACATCGTGCTTTTGAGCTGTAAAAGCTATCGCAAATGCGCCATACCTGCTACATTGTTAAAACCGATTTCATGGGAATCGGTTGATGATCCGAAGCATTTGATCGCCGTGCAAAAACCCGGCAAGCCCATAATCGCTATTTGTCAGACTATCGAAGGGAGCTCGAAATGAAAGGACCCGTGCCGTTCGGACGCTTCATTCCGGCAATGATTACACCTTTTGACGCCGATAGAGGTCTCGATCTCAAACGCGCGCAGGAACTGGCCGTCAGACTCGTGGATAAAGGCTCCGATGCCCTGATCATCAACGGGACGACGGGTGAGTCTCCCACGGTTTTCTATCCTCAGAAAATCGAACTCTTCAAAGCCGTGATCGAAGCTGTCGGTGATCGTGTGCCGGTGATCGCAAACGTCGGCGACAACTGTACGTCGGACTCGGTGGACTTCGCCAAAGAGGTAACCTGCCTCGGCGTGGACGGCATCATGGCCGTGGTGCCGTATTACAACAAGCCGCCGCAGGAGGGCCTGTATCAGCACTTCAAGTGTATAGCCGAGGCCGTTGATCTGCCGGTCATCCTCTACAATATTCCGGGGCGCTGCGTTATCAACATGGAAGCCGAGANNATCGTGGCGGTCAAGGAGGCCAGCGGTGACTACGATCAGATAAAGACGATCATCGACGATGCCCCCGAAGGCTTCGTCGTGTACTCGGGTGACGATGATGCCACGCTCAAAATCATGGAACTGGGTGGGTACGGCGTCATATCGACGATAGGCAACGTGGCCCCCGAGCGTATGAAGGAAATCGTCACCTTGATGGTTGAAGATAGGGTGGATGAGGCCAAGGTAGCCCAGGTTGCCCTGCATCCTTTGATGAAGGAGTTGTTTGTTACGGCAAACCCGATCATGGCCAAAGCTGCGATGCGCCTTCTGGACTTCGACTGTGGAGGTGTGCGGCTCCCGCTGGTCGACGCTACGCCGGAACAGATCGCTGAGCTCCGAAACGTCATGCACACCGTAGGCGTGCTGTCATAAATCCAACCAGAGAGTATAAACAAGGTCGATGTCCGGGTAGGGATGTCGACCTTGTTTATGTGTTTCAGCATGTGCGGCGTACCTTACCAGCGCACAAAAAGAGAAGGCAACACCTCGAGAATCTTGCAAATTCCCAGGTAAATCATATGCTACCGGCTTGATAATGATTAAAATATCCGGTTATGGTAAAATTGATAAACCTTACATCACTATGTTGTGATGGTGGGAAAAACGGATGTAAGATCGGTAGCCCCGGTCTTGTATATAGAATGAAAAAGAATCGATGTATATACCCGATCCAGCCAAAATAAACACAGTCGAAAGTCGCGCATATACACCGATCACAAGAGAAACGGAGATACTCCTTGGATCGAAGGACGTCGTCTAAGCACGAGGTTGTTCAAGCGCAGCCTCAAAAAACAAAGACAAGAGAAGGTAAGAACAGACCCCCGAGAAGAAAACCCAATAAAGAGATCGCAGAGGTAAAAAGATCTGGCAAGCCGGGTATGCAGCTGAAGATAATACCGCTCGGCGGTCTGGACGGTATCGGTAAGAATATGACCGTCTTCGAATACGGCAACGACATGATCGTCGTCGATGCCGGTTTGATGTTTCCCGATGATGATCATCCGGGCGTAGACCTTATTCTGCCCGATTACACCTACATTCTGGAAAACGCCGATAAGCTGCGGGGTATCATCATCACACATGGTCATGAAGACCACACCGGAGCGCTTCCGTACCTGCTGAAGGATCTGGATAAGGCAAACGTGCCGATTATGGGTTCCAAGCTGACCATCGGATTTATCGAAGGTAAATTCGCCGAACACAAGATTAAAAATGCGCGCTTCAGAGAGATAACCTCCGGAGATCACGTTGCCATCAACAGCTTCGGTTGCGATTTCTTCAGTGTCAACCACTCCATTCCGGCTTCACTCGGCGTGTTCATCAGAACGCCTGTGGGTAATGTTTTGCACACAGGCGACTTCAAGCTCGACCAGACACCGATCGACGGTGTACTCACCGATTTCGCTGCAATCTCGCGATTTGCGAAATCCGGTGTCGACTTGATGTTATCCGACTCAACCAATGCCGATAACCCCAACTTCACAAAATCCGAAGCGGAGGTCGGCAAGGTTCTCACGCAGATCATCGCCAACGCCAAGCAGCGGGTCATCGTCGCTTCGTTTTCCAGCCATATCCATCGTATACAGCAGGTATGCGATGCTGCCAAGCTCGCGAAACGCAAGGTGGCGGTAACCGGACGATCGATGCTCACCAACACTAAAATCGCACGGGATTTGGGGTATCTCAAGGTCGATGAAAAATCTATCATCGATGCCTATGCTGCAAAGGATATTCCCTCCGATCAGACGGTCATACTCTGCACCGGAAGCCAGGGCGAGCCGCTCTCGGCCTTGGCGCGTATGGCCAACGACGAACATCGTACGGTAGCGATCGAAGAAGGCGACACCGTCATCATATCCGCCACCCCGGTCCCCGGAAACGAGAAAGCCGTTACCCGTGTGGTGAATGCACTCTCTAAGATCGGCGCGATCGTCTATGACAAACGCAAGGCCCTGGTACACGTCTCCGGGCATGCCGGTGCAGAAGAGCTGAAGTTGATGCTTACCTTGGCTCAGCCTAAAAACCTGATGCCCGTACACGGCGAGTCGATGCATCTCCGCGCACATGCCGAGCTTGCCAAGTCCGTGGGCATTCCCGCCAAGAATATCTTTATTTTGGAAACAGGCGATACCCTGCTGCTCGATGAGTCGGGCGTCTCCCGCGGTAAACCCGTTGACAGCGGTATCGTCTTCGTTGACGGTCTCTCGGTCGGAGATATATCCGCGGTGGTACTCAAGGACCGACAGACACTGGCCAACGACGGAATCGTAACGGTGGTGTGCATGTTGCGCCGTCGTGATTTCAAAGCTGTCGGCAAGCCCGAAGTGATCATGCGCGGCGTGAGCGGTGCCGAGGATCCCGACTTGATCGATGAGCTCATTTCTTTGGCCGAACGAACCATCAGCAAGCACGCCAATGATCGTGGCTCTAACCCGAACTCGCTCAAGCGTGCTTTACGCGAAAGCATCTCGGGTCTGCTATGGGAGAGATGTCGGCGTAGGCCGATGATCATTCCCTTGATTATGGACGTTTAGACCTCTATCAGCGTGTAGCTATCATTACCGAGACCGATTTTCACGGCGTGCTCTATTTGGGCACGCCAATTGGTATTGGGGCCGATAACGGTAAAGTAATCCGGTTTGTCCGTGGCGCTCCCATGAGCGTGTCCACAATCATGTCCGCATTCGGCCAATTTATCGCCGAGCAGACTGTCCCTTACCGGATTTTGCGCGTTCACGAGGTCTGCGCAAGCCAAATCCAAAGCGACGGGGTCGAAGCTCGCGAGCATGCCGATATCCGGCACGATGGGGGTGTCGTTCGAGCCCCAACAGTCACAAAACGGCGACACATCGACGATCAGACTGATGTGGAAATGCGGGCGGCCCTCAACGATCGCGAGCGTGTACTCGGCCATCTTGGCATCCAAAATGGAACTGTCGGCATCAAACGAGCAGTGGATGGCATCGGTGGGACAGGCTCCGATGCAAAGTCCGCACCCGATGCAGAGGTCGGGATCGATGACAGCCTTGTTGTCGGGGTATGTTATGGCATCCGAAGCGCAAAAACGTGCGCACTTTCTGCAACCCGTACATTTTTCAGCCTTCACCTTGGGCTCCGATGCAGCGTGCATCTCCATTTTTCCGGCGCGCAGNNGCAGCCCATGCCGATATTTTTTATCGCCCCGCCGAAGCCGGTTTCGATATGTCCTTTAAAATGGGAGAGGGAAATCAAAATATCGGCGTCCATGACGGCTCGTCCCACACGTGCCTCTTTGATATATTCACCGCCGGGAACAGGCACCAAAACCTCATCATGCCCGTTGAGCCCATCACCGATGATAATGTGACATCCGGTGGAAAACGGGGTAAACCCGTGCTCATAGGCTAAGTCGAGGTGCTCCAAGGCGTTTTTGCGCCTGCCGGCATACAAGGTATTGCAATCGGTGATAAACGGGCGCCCTTCGTTGGCTTTAACCAGGTCGACGAGGACTTTGGCATAATTGGGTCGAAGGTAGGCGAGGTTTCCCGATTCCCCGAACGTCAATTTGATGGCGGTGAATTTATTCTTGAAATCCATGGATTCGATCCCGGCTCGTTTTACCAGCTTTTCCAGCTTGGTAAGGAGATTTTCCCCCGACTTGAGTCGCATAGGGGAGAAGAAGACTTCGGAAGTCGAAGATACTGCNNTCTATCTGACATTATCAGCCCCGTTCTCAGTAATATCCCGTGTGTATTTTTTCATCTTCCAATAATACCATCGCCCGGTCGATGAAACTAAAACATCGATGGAATCTTTACGCCCCCCATCTGATGATACAATGCGAAATGCTACTTTTAAGCTAAATACTATTATATGCTAGTATTATAGAAAGGGGAGTCATGTCGAAGATTCCTGGGCGAAATGAAGCCTACGAAATCCTCCGTAGTTACAATCAGGAGGAATTTCT
>DOMT01000112.1:0-4637 GCA_003509825.1 Coriobacteriia bacterium | reverse complement strand
CGTCGTGAGTTGGACCCCGAAAATGAGTCTTTCTGGGGCTTGGTGGGACTCTTACATGATGTGGATTTCGAGCTGTATCCTGACAAGCATTGTGTTAAGGGCATCGGGATTCTCCGTGAACACGATATCGATGAAAACCTCATACAATCCGCCATGAGCCACGGATACGGCCTCAGTGACGTCGAGTACGAACCCGTACATATAATGGAAAAGGTTTTGTACGCTACGGACGAACTAACGGGCCTTATAAGAGCCGTGGCGATAATGCGACCGT
Organism: Coriobacteriia bacterium; assembly: GCA_003509825.1. GTDB lineage: Bacteria > Actinomycetota > Coriobacteriia > Coriobacteriales > UBA8131 > UBA8131. The sequence goes on along the minus strand of DOMT01000112.1, from coordinate 4,363 downwards.
CAAAAAGCGTTCAGGACCTGGAGTTAAAATCGGTTAAGAAAAAATTCAAGCAACCGTCGTTTGCAGCAGGTTGTTCGCGGGAAACGATCCAGACGGGTGCCGACATGCTGGGCTGGGAGTTAGACGACCTGATCACACGCACAATCGAGGCGATGCGAACATTGGATTGTGTGGATTAGCGCTCGAAAGGTACGGCGACTCAGGCGCGCCTACAAACCAGTGAATTCCTGATAATATATGTTATGTAAACTAACTTCGTTAGCTTACATAACATGGCTCGGGTTGGTGAATTGCCTTTATTGCTAGCTTGTTGTGGGTGGTTGCCGGGTTTCGATTATGTGTGCCTGCCTGAGGAGTGTGTTCGGTAGGCTGCGCTTGTGTGAGGGCCCTCGCCTGATTAGAAGCCTGGGGTTCCGCTTAGGAACTCTACCGTAGCGGGATCGGAGCCGTAGCCGAAAAGCAACGGCATGATCTGCTTGAACAGCATGAAGCTGACGATCATTATGATACCCATGACGATCAGCATGAATCCTGTGCGCGTGCTCATCGTAATCGCTCTGCTGAAGCCTCTCCATACTTTAAAAAAGCCATAGAGCACTATGAGGGCTGCAATGATAACGGTTATCGCAGCGATTATAGGAAAGTAAACGCCCAAAGGGTTTTTGGCATAGCCGACGAAACGTCCGCAGAACTCAAGTAAACAACCGGCTAAAATGAGCAGAGTCCATTTTGCGATGTAGGCCGAATCGCCTACCCCTACCGTGTGTATGCCTTGCTTCTTATCGGAATCTTCCATGTCTCCCCGTAATCATTTCAGTATTTGGATTTTGCGTTACCGTTATTTTCTTCGCCCTGTGTCAGGAAAGGGTATTCGAAGACGGAAACGAAGGATACGACGTAGTAAACCGCACACACCAACAGTGCCAGTCCGATACCCGAATACATCGAGGCAATCACTTCGTTCGGCACGAAATTACTGATTCTCACCCCTACGCCCAAAACGATCATGACGAATATCAGGATATAGGACTGAGCGTCGAAAAACAGAAAGAGATTTTTCAGCTCCTCGGTGTATCCCAGTATCCGCTTTTTGTGCCTCAAGGTGATTCTGATGAACATCATTAAGAACAGCGCGAAAACGATCAGGAATCCGATGAGCATAGGAATGGTCCAGCCGGCTTCGTATGCATTGACACCGACATAGGTCACGCTTGCTCCGGCGGCTATCCACACAGCGGCTGCAAGAAGAAGGAGGAATTTGGTGGGTATCAGTAACATGGGAAGAGTATACACCCGATCGATTGCGCGCAAGACAATAAAAATCGTTTGTTGCCATTCTGACAAAATACATAATGCCTGATAAAGTGCCCTATTTACTAGCAATATGTTACCGATTCGATAACATATACCCCCTACCCTGCTGCTTTACCGTTATCGCTTGCGTCCGTGCTTGGGCGCGCTCTTACGGGCGGTCTTTTTCAGGCGCGCCAAAGCGGCACCTTCGTCGGTACCCTCTATTCTGGCGCGGAGTTTTACCGCCTGATCGCGTAGACGTGCGGCTTGTTCGTAGTCCATATTCCTGGCGGCATCGGCCATGTCATCCTCGAGTGAGCTGATGATGCGCAAGACCTCGTCGCGCGCCAAGCTCGAAAGCTCGTCGGCTAACTCGTCGATCTGCGCGGCACCTTCCTCATCTTCGATGAATTGCATGATGTCATTGATGGCTTTTCGGATGGTTTGCGGCCGGATGCCGTGCTCTTCATTAAAAGCCATCTGTCTGTCGCGACGCCGCTTCGTCTCATCGATGGCCGATCGCATGGAGTCGGTGACGTTATCGGCATACATGATCACCTGACCCGATACATTACGGGCGGCGCGCCCGATGGTTTGGATCAGGGAACGATGGTTGCGTAAAAAGCCCTCTTTGTCGGCATCGAGAATCGCCACGAGGGAAACCTCGGGTAGGTCCAAACCCTCGCGTAAAAGATTGATTCCCACCAAAACGTCGAAGGTACCGATGCGCAAGTCACGCAAAATCTCCACACGCTCCATGGTGCCGATGTCGGAGTGGAGGTAGCGGGTGTTAACACCTTGATCGAGCAGATGGTCGGTAAGGTCTTCGGCCATCTTCTTAGTGAGGGTGGTGATGAGTACGCGCTCGTTTTTTGCAGTGCGCTCCTTGGCTTCGTCGATGATGTCGTCTATCTGGCCTTTGATGGGCTTGACGACGATCTCGGGATCCAGAAGGCCCGTCGGACGGATGATCTGCTCAACGGTGGCTTGCGATACCCGCTGTTCGTAATCTCCCGGTGTCGCGGAGACGTAGACGAACTGCGGGATGCGCTGCTCGTATTCGTCGAAGCGTAGTGGGCGATTGTCGAGAGCACTCGGCAGTCTGAACCCGTGTTCGGTCAGCGTGGTTTTGCGCGAGCGATCACCCTCGTACATGCCGCGGATCTGCGGCACCGTCACATGACTTTCATCGATGATGCAGAGGAAATCATCGGGGAAATAATCGATGAGCGTAAACGGCGGCTCTCCGGGAGCACGGCCGTCGAGGTGTCGGGAGTAATTCTCGATACCGTTACAGAAGTTCATGGTCTGAAGCATCTCGAGGTCGTAGTTGGTGCGCTGCTCCAGACGCTGGGCTTCGAGCAACATGCCTGCCTCACGCAGCTCCTTCAAGCGGTCGTTCAGCTCCTCCCGGATCGTATCCAAAGCGTGATCGATCTTCGGACGCGCGGTAACGTAATGCGAGGCCGGCCACACCGGAACGCTGTCGTATTGCTTGATCACCTCACCGGTAACACTGCTGATCTCGGTAATGGCATCGATGTCGTCACCGAAGAACTCGATGTGATACGGGTTATCCGAATACGGCGGGAAAACGTCCAGCGCGTCTCCCCTCACCCTGAAGGTTCCGCGCAAAAGCTCGTAATCGTTGCGGTCGTATTGGATGTCGATCAGTTGATGGATGAGGTCGTCGCGATCCAACGGATGCGATTTGTCGAGAAAGACGGCCATGCCCGCATAATCGGCCGGTGAGCCGATACCGTAGATGCAGGAGACACTGGCCACCACGATCACGTCTCTGCGCGAAAGCAGCGCAGCGGTTGCGGCATGCCGGAGTTTTTCCACCTCTTCGTTGATGGAGGCGTCCTTTTCGATAAAAGTGTCGGTGGTGGGTACGTAGGCCTCGGGCTGATAGTAATCGTAGTAGGAAACGAAGTAAACCACGGCGTTATCGGGAAAAAACTCCTTGAGCTCAGCCGCCAGCTGTGCGGCCAGGGTCTTATTCGGCGCCATAAGTAGCGTCGGTTTTTGAACGCGCTCGATGGTCTTGGCCATGGTATAGGTCTTNNCCGGAGCCGGTAACCCCCAAAAGGGTTTGATACCTGAGGCCTTTGTCGATACCTTCCGCAAGTGCCGCGATCGCCTGAGGTTGGTCGCCCGCAGGTTCATAGGGAGAAACAACCTTGAGCTCCCCTTTTGCCAGCTGATCCTCCCTGAGCTTACCTTCCATCTGTGCCATCTAAAACATCCTACTTTCGATTCTATCGTTGTACCAGGCACGCACCTGTCTCTCCAACTGTGCCTTCGTACCGTTGTTATCAAACACCGTATCGCTGATCGCCGCACGCTGCCCATCCGTCGCCTGCAATGCGATGCGTCTTTGTGCGTCCGACTCAGACATTCCCCGGACAATCGCCCGTTCGAGTCGGGTTGTTTCATCAACCGCAACGGATATAACTTCATCGGCCATATCGAGAAACCCGGGCGCTTCCGCGAGTAGCGGTATTNNTTCGGCGAGTAGCGGTATTTGGATGACCAGAAAATCGCCTGCATCCATCGGCTGACAGCTACTTCTCAACAGATAATCCGCCAAGCGTTCTTGAACCGGCGGCCAACAGATGGCGTTGAGCTTACCGGTCATCTCAGGGCTGACAAAAGCCCTTTCAGCCAAAACCCTTCTGTTCAAGAACCCGTTCGCATCGACGATATCATCACCGAAAGTCGATTTGAGCTGCCTGAAAACGGCTTCCTCCTCTTGAGCTTCCTTGGCGATGATATCGGTATCGAGCACGGTTGCTCCCAGCTCGGACATCAAGGCACCTACCGTGTCTTTTCCCGAGGCCAAGCCACCCGTTAGCAAAACAACATACATCCCCTCGCCCTTCTTTACCGTGCAGGTCACACACATCAACTATAACACCACCGGATATCGCTACAGGCAACGGTTTGAAACCGTTGCGTTCCGGAAATTATAAAGCGGCTTAAAACCGTTGCTGACACAATAATGAAACAGAGAAGCCGGGTTTTGCTGCTTTTCTGTCAAGCACTATGCTACAATACCGAGCGCGCT
>DOMT01000210.1 GCA_003509825.1 Coriobacteriia bacterium | reverse complement strand
CATGAGCTTGCGATCCGTGATGCTGCTACCCTTTTGCACCAAAGCCGAAAAGCCTCCGACGAAATCCACACCCACCTCGGCAGCGGCACGGTCGAGCGCCACGGCCACGGGGGCCAGATCCGACGTCTTAACGGCTGCACAAACCTCGGCAACGGGCGTAACCCCNNTGTTGGCGATGGGGATACCGTACTCCCGCGCCAACTGGTCGGCTATGGGCACGAGATTCTCCGCCGCCTTCGTCAGACGGTCATATATCTTGCGGGCACAGATGTCCACATCCTCATGCCCGCAGTCGCGGATCGAGAGCCCCAGGGTTATGGTGCGGATATCGAGGTTTTGTTTGGACACCATCGCCAGTGTCTGCGAAACCTCCTGCGGTGTGATCTGCAATTGAGTACCTTTCGTTATCATGACCGGGTAAACGGCCACAGTGTCTTACCTCTGCGGGGCACGCCGGTTCCGATGCCCCGAATCATGTGCTTGCAACCCTGTAATCGTCAGAATGCAACGAGTTACAACACGCCGCCCCGGGTGCTACTGCGCCGTGATGCGGTCCACACCACCCATGTAAGGGATCAGCACTTCCGGGACGAGCACGCTACCGTCTTCGAGCTGATAGTTTTCGATGATCGCAGCCATGGTGCGCCCGACCGCCAAGCCGGAACCGTTGAGAGTGTGCACCAGGCGGCTCCCTTTGAAGGCCTCGGAGTCGCGATATTTGATGTTTGCCCTGCGTGCCTGAAAATCGGTGCAGTTGGAGCAGGACGAGATCTCCTTGTAACCGTTGTAGGACGGCAGCCAAACCTCCAGGTCGTAGGTTTTAGCTGCCGAAAATCCCAGGTCGCCCGTGCAAAGCTCGATGACCCTGTAGGGCAGCCCCAATAGCTGCAAAATGTTCTCGGCGTCCACCACCATGCTTTCCAGCTCGTCGTAGGAGGTCTCCGGAGTCNNTCTCCACCTTGTCGAACTGATGCACGCGGATGAGCCCACGGGTATCGCGCCCGGCGCTGCCGGCCTCCCTGCGAAAACAGGGCGTGTAGCCACAATAATGCAGAGGCAGATCGGCGGCTTCGAGCACCTCGTCGCGATGGATATTGGTGAGCATGGTCTCGGCCGTGGGGATGAGGTAGTAGCCGTCGGTGGTCTTGAACTGATCGTCTTCGAACTTGGGGAGCTGCCCCGTACCCTGTAGGGTGTCGGCGTTGCCGATGACCGGGCACCACCACTCCTTGTAACCGCGGCTGCTGTGCGTGTCGGCCATGAAGTTGATGATGGCGCGCTCCAGACGGGCACCCAGGCCACCAAGAAGGATGAAGCGTGACTTTGCCAGCTTGACGGCACGCTCGAAATCGATGATCCCCAGCGCGGGGCCGATATCCCAGTGAGCCTGCGGTTCGAAGCCGAAGTCACGCGGGGTACCCCAGCGGCGCACCTCCGGGTTATCGTCCTCATCCCTACCCACCGGCGTACTGCCGGAGGGGATGTTGGGTAATGCCAGCATCAGCTCGTTGAAGTCGGCTTCGGCTTCGAGCTTCTCGCGCTCCAACTCCTCGATGCGCACGTTGATTTCGCGAACCTCGGCCTTAACCGCGTCGGCCTCGGCCGCCGCTACCGCCTTGTCCTCGCCGCGCATCAAGACACCGATCTGCTTCGAAAGCGTGTTGCGCTTGGCCTGCAGGGCCTCCAACTCGGTAATCACGGTGCGACGCTTCGACTCGATGGCCAGCAACCCCTCACGATTCCAGGTCGTATTGCGGTTGGCCATGGCCGCGTCCACCTCTTCGGTTCTTTCACGAACTAATTTCGCATCGAGCATTCTCTTTCTCCTTACTCAGCTGATCTGAATAGTATAATGTAAGAAAAGGAGTGACTATGGAAATAATTACTTGGCTCACCACAACACCACTCGGCCTCGGCGCGACGCTGGGTGCACTTTTCATACTGTTTATTCTCATCGCGGTGATTTATGAGCTGCGAACCCGCAGGTTGTTTCCCGATACCAACCGACGCGGCAAGAAAGCCGAGCGCGAAGGTCTTGAAGACGACGATGGGGACGAGGATTAGTCCTTCTTCCCCTTCGATGCCTCCTTTTTGTACTCATCCTTAAAAGCCCTGAACATGCCTTTGGTTTTACCGAGCTGTTTTCCCAATGCCTTACCACCACCGGTCACAGCCTTGCCGGCACTTTCACCGGCCTTTTTACCGATGACACCCGCAACTTCACGGGCAACCTTGGTCTTCTCCTTGATCGCATGGGTGGCGATCGCCGTTTGCTCGCCGGCTTTGGCCGCCAAGCCACCCTCGGCCTTGATCTTTGCCGCCGGAGCCTTGGCCACGATGCTGCCGTCCTTATAGCCCACGATCAGATCGATGGGGATGTCGGAAGAGCCGATGACCGCTTTGGAGACGGCGCCGTCGGTTACCTTAAGCGCGATGGCCTTACGCGTCTGTTTATCGAAGTCGACGGTGTTGACGGTGCCCAGCTTCTCGCCTTGTGCGGCGACGACGGGCATGCCCTCCAGTATCAAGCACTCGTCCCAGTTGATACCGAGCCGCTTGCAGGCCAAGCCGTCCCAGGAGTCGCGGTCGATGGTGGAGACGATTCTGCCGTCCTCGAAGCTGTAGGCGTCATGGGCCAAAAAGCGGTCTTTGCGCTTGAACATGAAGAGCAGATCGGGACGGGCGATGATCAAGCCCTGGTAACGATAGTCACCAGGGCTGAATACTGCTCGTAAGACTTTGCCGATGCGTCGGCGGCTGTTGCGTCCCCCGACCACACGCAGGCCTTGGAACATCTTTGTGTTTCGAACGGCTATGGTTATCAGCCCTTCGGAGTTTTCTTTGCGGCGTCCTCGACGACTTGCTCCACGACGACAGGCTCCGCGGCTACGACAGCCTGGGCGTCGTCGACGGGTTTGCCTTTGGCGGCGGCCATTTCCTTGATCTTCGCTGTAGCGGTATCGATGTGTCCGCGCACCGTTTCAGCGGCCTGATTGAGTTTCTCGGTGGCGGCGGGCATCTTCTCGTTGATGGTGTCACGGGCATTTGCAGCGTTTTTAGCAACCTGCTCCGCAATCAAAGTGCGGGCATTGTCGATCTTCTCGCGCAGCTCATCGCCCTTTTGGGTGATAACCGGCTGCACCTCGGCCACCGTGCTCTGCACGCGGGCTTTGCCCTGATCGTAGAAATCGCGCCCTTTTCCCCAATACTCATCCGCCTTGTCGGCAACGATCGCACGGGTCTCTTCTCCGGAGCGCGGTGCAAAGAGCAAAGCGATGCCGGCACCGATGATGCCTCCGGCTATGAAAGAACCTAGTTTTCCCATGAGAACCTCCCTATGGAACCTAAACGGTATAAAACATTCTGAACTCGTAGGATGTTTATCATGCGATTGAGGATACCACAAATTCTAGTTAAAGGGGTACCTTACCTCCACGGTTTGCACGAGGCCCGGCTTGCCGGCCTCATCCTTTTCGCCGTTGTATACGGCGATCGTGGAGTTTTCGTGATTGAGCATGAAAAGCACCGTCGCACCGCTTTCGCCTTCGGCTGTTTTGGATATCCCCAGTATATTGAAGCTGCTCGAAGCGTTGGCTTCAACCTCTACCACGGCTTTCTCATAACCCGATGTGGCGATCTCGACTTTCTTCGTATCCGGGAGTGCCTTCCACTCCTCGGCGGTATATTTGAAACTGACGGTATAATTATCCTGCTCGGCGCCGTTTACCGTCTGCTCGCTTTGGCCGATACCGATGATGTCATCCGCAGCCGCCGACCCGCCCGAACAACCGACAAGCACACCCGCAAACGACAGCGCGAAAAGCGCTGCAATACATACAGAGAGTAGTTTTTTCATTTTAAGTTACCTTCTTATTCCGAGGCCGGAACTTCCAAGGGGAACGTTGTGGCCATTTCACCGTTTATCGCTATGATCATCTGTTGGTTTTGCCTGTCATAACTGAAAGCCAACGCCCCGTCACTGCTATATCCGGTTATGCTGTAGTTGAATACACTTTCGGCCTTGATCTGTTCCTGCGCTTTGTTAAAGCCCGCACGGGCGATTTCCTCACGCTGGGAATCGTTAAGCCCGGTCCAATCGACGTCGGACTTCAGATGCACCTTGTAGTTCTTGATGGTGACGAGACCCGACTCCGTCGGATCCATGGTCACATTCTCGATGTTATCCGCCGCTCCCCTGCATCCACCCAGAAATGCAAGCATCGAAGCCGCCAAGATACCGGCGAGAACAATGGCAATAGCTTTTTTCATACGTTTCTCCTTCTGTCTCCGGGCGCAGACAACCTCCCCGCCCCACACGTAAGCAATAAATCATACCGGATACTCCCCACACACACCCTTATCTATCCCAAAAGACCGGTTTGCACCACCCATCCGATCACAAACATCTGGAGGATCATCACGGCCAGGAGCGCCAGAATGAACCATATACTCCTGATCTTAGGTCGTTCTTCCTCATCTTCGTCTTGATATTCATCCGAATCATCGATGTCCAAAGCGCCGTCGGTGGCCAGGGGCAGCGGGTGCTCCCCGGTTGCTTGACCTTCAGCGGATGGAGACATCGTGTAACCGGTAACCGCAGCGGCTGCCTGTGGAACCTGCATGAACTCCAAGGGCTGGGCCGGCATTGCCTGCGTTTGCGGATAAGACGACAAAGTGCCCGGCATTCCGGCGATGGCGCTCTCGGAATAGCGAGCGTACTCCGCGTTACCCGCGGCTCCGTAACTCATGTTTTGCGCAGGGATATCCGGAAGCGACAGATCCATGGGCATAAATCCCACACCGACGCCGTCACGCACCGGATCCATGCTCTCGGGCTGCACGTCGTAGCGCCCGTAATCGGGTGTTTCCCGTAGGGTGCCGTATCGGCTGATATCCTCGGCAACAGACGCCGCTTCATAGCCGTAATCCGAATAGTAGGGATCCGACACGGGGGTAACGGGAAAAGCCGCATCCTGCAGAGCGGAGTCCTGCGCCTCGACCTTCGGAAGAGGGCGATCGAGCGGCAGGGTTATGTTTTGCTTTCGTGCCGTCCGGTCGGAAACCGGCTCCACCAACTCCAGATCGCTGTCATCGACATCGATCTTGGCAACGTCTTCGAAAAGCTCGCTGACAGAGGCGCTCGGAGCAGGCTCATCGTACGTTGCCTCCGGTTCCGACGGTAGATCCGCCGACGGAATCTGCTGATAGGATGACAGCGGCTCCGCGTAAGGCATCACGGCGCCGTCGGCATAAGGGTCTTGGTATTGCTGCTCATACGGCTGCTCGTAGGCCTCGACGACGGGCTGGGCGTAATATGCCGAGTAGGGATCGACGTACGGGCGGGCGTAAGGGTCGGCGTACGATTCGGCATAAGGATCGCCGTAGGACTGGGGAAAAGCCTCGACATAAGGTTGTTCGTAGGCGTCGACGTACGGAGCCGGGTCTAAGTCCGGGTAAGGTTGGATGAGCTGATCGGAATAGGGTTGGCCGGGCAGCTCTTCGTAAACCTGAACAGGGATGTCCGTATAGGGAAGCGCCACCGGATACGGCTGATATGATTGCAGCATATCCTCGCTGACGAACTCCGGATACCCCTCGTCTTGCATCGTCGGCATCGGCTCAAAGACAAGCCCTGCAAAATCCGGCGCCGTCTCCAACTCGATGGCCTGTATGNNTAAATCGATCGGGTAGATGAATTGATCTGCCTCATGGAGCTCCGAGCGTGCCGACGACATCGACTCGGAAATCGGCTCGAGCATCGAAACGCTTATCGGTTCATATTGTGCAACAAGGGGCAGCGCCGGTGCCGGCGGGGATTCGGAAACGACCTCCCGGGTCACATCGACCGGACGAAGCTCCTCCGGTATCTCCGGCATTGCAGGAGCCGCCTCGATTACGGAAATCGGCTCTATCCGAGGTGCGGATGCTTCCTCGGGCTCCTCTGCTACCCGAGGTTGAAACTCCAGACGCATCTGCGCTTCGGGAGCTTCGATCTCCGCTGCAACAGGTGCCGTCTCGGCCGCTTCGTCCCATGTCGGCTGTTCGATCTCGAGCGGCAGGACGCCTTCTTCAGACGCGTCGGCTTCCGGAGCATCGAGTACCGGAGTCGGAGGAGAAACCGCAGGAGGCTTCGACTCGAGCACGGGCTCGGACACCTCGGCCGGACTGTTCTAGCTTATTTT
>DOMT01000128.1 GCA_003509825.1 Coriobacteriia bacterium | reverse complement strand
GTTCGAATCGGCCCGGGGGCACCATTTTTTTGGCCGTAAAGCCATTCAGGTCCCACCTCACGTACAAAGTACGCTTCGGCGGGCTCTTCAAGTCTTTCCGATCCAAAAAAACACTGCGTGCGTCGCAGTTGGCTTCGGGGAAAATCTGCAACACAGGCAAGCTGTATTACAGATTTTGCTTCGCCACTGCTCCTTTCCCCCAAACATGGTTTCCCAGATAACAAAATCCACGAAGGTGTTATCGCTGCGCAGGAGTTTGCGAGAGACGAATCCGCTTTGATGATGCGGTTTCTGTTCGGTTTTCGGTCGGTTTCTGTTCTGTGGGGACGGCAGATTCGGTTGATAGAATCTCTCTTCAGTGATTGGTTGAAAAATACTAAACTAAACTATAAACTGGAAAGAGTTTTATGGGGAAAAGGGATGTGCGGGAAATAATTGCGCGACTGAGGCGCGAAGGTTGGAAGGAAACCGGCGGAAAGGGTAGTCATAAGGTATTCAGGAAGCCGGGAAGATCCCATGTGTCTGTTCCCGCAGGTAGGAGTGAGCTTCCCGTAGGAACATATGAGAACATTGCACGCAAGGCGGGATGGAGATAGCACTCCGTTTTCCGTGTTTATTTGGAGGTAGTGTGGAAAGATATTTATACGAGGTCGTTTTAACTCCTGATGCTGAAGAAATAGGGGTGTGGAATGTCAGTGTTCCCGATTTGGATGGCTGCTTCACCTGCGGCGACTCTTTTGAAGAGGCGATCGAGATGGCTGTGGATGCACTTAAGACCTATGTCGGGGCGCTTATAAAGGGTGGCGACCCCGTTCCCAGGGCCACGTTCGGTTACGCTGCCGGTGAGGGCGAGCGTGTTGTCGTGGTGTCGTTCGAGACCGACGCCAGCTATATTCTTAACGCCGTGGACCCCTGTGTGGCGGCGGAGATGCTCGGTGTATCGCGAGGCAGGGTATCCCAGTTGATTCGCAGCGGGCGGCTGAAGTCGTATCAAGTCGGGCTTTTTCCTATGGTCGACGTGGAGTCGATTGAGGAGCGACTGAAAAATCCGCCGAAGGCCGGGCGCCCGCGCAAACTCATGCCTGTGTAGGGCTGATATCGGCGAATCCCGTGCGGTTCCAGGGAATGGCCGGCGCGTGGATCCGGAGCGCACTTTTTTGTAAGCCCGCATCGGGCCGGCTCCTTTTAGTGCAACACGAAGCTTTTGTCGGCTGCCAGTGCTGCGATGGTGGTGCCGTCGATGTAGCTGTCGATCGCGGTGCGTAGGCCCTTCCAGAACTGCGAGGTGCCACACATCTGTTGACGCGGACAGGTTTCCACACCGGAATCCGTAATACAGGCGATGTCCAAGACACCGCCTTCTGCGGCACGCATGATGTCTCCGGCGGTGATCTCATCGGCACCGCGGGCCAGAAGATAGCCACCCTGGGCACCGCGGATGCTGTTCAGATAGCCCTCTTTGGCCAGCACCTTGGCAAGCTGCTCCAAATACTTCAGAGAGAGGTCTTGGCGAACCGAGACCTCTCGGAGCGAGACCGGACCGCTGCCTTGATGCTGGGCGATGTCGATGACCAGATGGAGCGAATAACGCGCTTTCGATGAGGGCTTCATCAGTACTCTTCCGCGTCCTCTTCATCCTCGTGGATGTCGGTTTTCGGTTTTTTCAGGCCTTCGATGACGATGTTGTTCTTTTCCGCGTAGTCCCAGAGGGCGGCGTGGATGGCCTCCTCGGCCAGCAGTGAGCAGTGCACCTTTACAGGCGGCAGGCCGTCGAGGGCCTCACAGACCGCGTCGTTGGTGACCTGAAGGGCTTCTTGGATGGTTTTGCCTTTAACCAGCTCGGTGGCCATGCTGCTGGTGGCCACGGCCGCCGCGCAGCCGAAGGTCTTGAACTTCACATCACGGACGACGTTGTTGTCGTCGATGTCCAGATACACGCGCATGATGTCGCCGCACTGGGCGTTGCCCACCGTACCCACACCACTGGGGTTTTCCAGTTCACCCATGTTGCGCGGGTTACTGAAGTGATCCATCACCTTATCGCTGTAAGCCATTTTTGCTCCTCGTTTCTCAATCGTTGTGCATCGTCTGTTTCCGATGCTTCGTAGTCGTCGTCGGTACGTCAGCGCGTACCCGGTTGTTGTTGTAGGCGTGCTCGCGGCAAGCCCGGTAGTCGTTGTCGGCGCGCTTGCGTGCGCCCGGTTATCAATCATCGGCTGTTTACTTAACGGCCGAAATAGCTTTCTTTCCTTGTAGAAAGTCCTCGTAAAGCGGGCTCATCTTGCGCAGGTTTACCACCACTTCCTTGATCGCGTCGATGGTGTAATCGATGTCATCGCGCGTGGTCTTCTCGCTGAGGCTCAGACGCAGCGAGCCGTGGGCGATCTCATGCGTCAACCCGATGGCCAAAAGCACATGGCTGGGGTCGAGCGATCCCGAGGCACAGGCCGAACCGCTGGAGGCCATGATTCCGCGCTGCTCCAAAGAAAGCAGCAGCGACTCACCCTCGATGAACTCGAAGCTGAAGTTAACGTTGTTGGACAGACGCTTGGTGCGGTGCCCGTTGAGACGGACGTGCTCCACCTCGGCCAAAACCCGTTCGATCAGATAGTCGCGCAGTTCCAGCTCGTAAGCCGTGCGTTGCTCAAAGTTAGCCATCGCGATGTCCAGGGCCTTTGCCATGCCGATGATGCCCGGCACGTTTTCGGTTCCGGCGCGGCGCTTGCGCTCCTGTGCTCCGCCGTGCTCAAACGACCGCGTGCGCACGCCCTTGCGGATGTAGAGAAAACCGATGCCCTTAGGCCCGTGGAACTTGTGCGCGGAAGCCGAGAGCATGTCCACGCCCAGCTCCTCAACGTCGATGGGCACGTGGGCTATGGACTGCACGGCGTCGGTATGAAACAACGCACCGTGTGCGTGTGCGATCGCCGCCAGCTCCTTGATGGGCTGCAAAGCGCCGATCTCGTTGTTGCCGTGGATGATGGAGACGAGGATGGTGTCCTCGCGTATCGCCGCCTCCAGCGTAGCGGGGTCGATGATGCCCTCGGAATCGACGGGCAGATAAGTGACCTCGAAGCCCTGCTTTTCCAGCCACTCGGCGCTGTGCGAGATGGCATGATGCTCTATCGCGGAAGTGATGATGTGGCGGCCTTTGTCCTTATAAGCGTCCGCAGTGGCCTTGAGCGCCCAGTTGTCGCTCTCCGTGCCACCGGCGGTAAAGTAGATGTCCCGGTCCGTTGCATTGATATGTGCGGCGATGCGGCTACGGGCCTCCGTGATGTCGGCCTTTGCCTGCTGCCCGAACTCATAAAGCGAAGAGGGGTTACCGTAATCTTCAAGAAAATAAGGAACCATAGCGTCCAAAACCTCGGGGTGAACCCCGGTAGTAGCTGCATTATCGAGATAAATCTGACGAGCCATACGTAAATCCTTTCTGATCCGTTGCCAACGTCACCCCTGCCTTGAGGAGACAGTATAGAACAAACCGGAATCAATTCCTAGAGAATTACTATGAAATGTTTGGGGAATGTTAAAGAAGGCGAACAATAGCAGATATCGTGCGACTGGTGGTGTAGGGCACAGGGTTTTGAGGCGAGGTATGTAGGGCACTTTCTTCAAGATATGCCGCCAATGAACACATTTCCCGCCTATGACAAGTAAAACAGCCCCCGGAGGCTCGGTAGCTTGTCATAGGCGGGAAATAGTGTGAGGTAGGGCGTCAGGGCAGGACAGCCATGAATCCACTCGATGCGCCGGCACGAAAAAAAGAGGGGCCTTAAGCCCCTCTTCGGTGGTTGTATGTTGTTTAGGCGAATCGATCTCAAGCCAACCCGGGTGCGTCGCGGTTCGCACGAAAGGCGTTTCTGCCTTTAGGTCGCCGAGCCGCTCGTGCTGTTGCCCGTGCCGGTGGTTCCGCTTCCGGCAGCCGCACTTGCACCGCCTACACTTGCCGCTCCATCTGCGACGGTGGCACCTCCTGCGCTCTTGGTGACGCTCAGCTGGCCGACCACTTTGGCGCCATCGACCTCACTGAACCCGAGTTTGACCTCGTCACCTACGCCTACCAGCAGTACGTCCATCATCGCGGGCAGCGGGCAGTCGTAGATATCGCTCGAACCCGTGAGCTTCAGATAGAAGTGAGAATTTCCGCCGATGACCGCCGTTGCTATGCGTTCGACCGTGCCTGTGGTCTGCGTGTAGTCGGGTGTCGCTTCTTCGGGCACCTCCACACCGTTGGTTCTCAGCAAATCAAGGTACGAGGTCTGGCATTCCTGGAGGGTGCTGCCCACCGCCACGTTTTGGTAGCGTTGGATGTCGAGCATCGCGTACATCTTTACCAGGCCCGCGGCGTCTTTGAGTGCCATGAAGTACGTAGGCTGGGAGTTGATATTGAGCAGCAACGGGAAGGTCGCCCGGTAGCTGAGGTGCTGTACCTGGCCTTGTGCCGAGAGCATGGCCGAGCTTTCGGTTGCTCCTGCGATCGCGTAGTAATGCGATTCGGCGGTGCGTTGGTTCACCAAAATGAAGCCGACGATACCCTCGTCGCTTACCGCGGAGGTAACGCCCGAGTATACCCAGACGTCGTCATCTTTGGCGATGTAGTTGTAACCGAGCAGGCCGTCGGTGCCGGGCGTGGTTTGCACGACGCCGGTCTGACCGAGCCAGGAGTTGATCCAGCCGTTTTTATACGCCCCTGACCAGTTGTATTGTTGGATGAGCAGCTCGGCCGGGTAAGCCCTGTCCACCCAAGTGGGGCAATCTTCGACGGCGAGATCCATCGTCTCACCCGTGGAGGCGTTGCAAAGCACCACACGTTGGATGGTGGTACCACCGAACAGGCCGATGGTACGCTTCTGCACGGGGCAGACCCACCAGGGACGTCCCTCTTCGTCGATCTCGAAGGAAAACTCGTCGAACATGTAAAACGGGTAGGAGAGCTGTACGTGACGATTGACGTTACGGGTGAGAGGCTCGGATTGCGAGTACATGATCGGCTGCTCGGGCTTGACGATCTGGGTTTCTTGCGTAGTCATGTCGACCATGACATAGCCCGGCAGACCGGTGGCCTGGTTATTGAACCACTTGATGAGGTCGGCATAGATCAACGGGCTCACGCGCACGGGGTGCCCTTGATAGTTAATCTGGCTGTAGAGCGGTGAGATCTCGAACTGGCTCACGTACTCGGGGATGGCGCCCATAACGCGGTTTCCGAGCAGCGCTGCGGAGTCACGGTCGATGATGGGAATCTCGGAGTAGTTTACCTCTTTGATGTCCTGGCTGAAATCGCTGTTTTCGGACACCAGAACGTTTGCGTACTTCTCGGCATTGCCGGGAAAGAATACCGCGGAGAGCAGGCCACCGATCAGTCCCACCACAACCACGGCGATGGGAATGAAAGAGAGCCACTTGAAGGTCTTGGCCTTTTTCTCGGAAGCTACGCCTGCTTTTGTGGAGGTGGCGTACTTTTTGGAGCGTGAGTAAAACCAGAGAAACAACGGCAGCAACACGAAGATGCCGACGAAAGTCCAGGCATCGACGCTCTGAACGTTGATTGCCGGATGAAACCACCAGTAACAGACGAGGATCGCCGGAATCAAGATGATCAGGAAAATGATCAGCAGTCTCCGGAGCATTTTCTTAGTCGCCTCGGATGTCTGCTGTGGCGAAAAACTCCAAGTGGGCATCTCACCGTCGTTTTTCGGTGGCTCGCCCGTGACCCCCAACCCTCGCAGGAGGTCATTAAGATTAAAACCTTGCTGTGCCATACTTCCTCTACCGCCTTCTCGATCGTTGCTTGCTTATACATCTTCATCGGTCGGCGGGAGTTCGAGCTCCCGCCGAGGGGACGACTGCCCTATGGAGCGTCGTCTCCTACCGAATTACGGGTTGCTCGTGCCCTGGTTCGTGGCCGGTGGATTGGTGCTCGTCGAAGCGGGCCCCGACGAGGTGCCGATGGTCACCGTGGAGCCCTTGTCTACGGAAGTTCCTCCGGACGGACTTTGGTTGATGACCTCACCCGAAGGACGGGAGTTGTGCTCGGATTGCCCCACAACGCAGACGAGTCCTGCGTCTTCGATCGCTTTTTTGGCTGCCGCTTCGGTCATTCCGATCACATTGGGCACCGTCACCTTTGCGGGCGGCTCGGGCCCCTTGGATACGGTGATGGTGACCTCGGTACCCTTGGCGGCGGTATTGCCACCGAGCGGCCTTTGGTTGATGACCGTGCCGGCCGTGTCATCGCTATACTCGGAGCCACCGACCACGCATTTGAATCCTGCCGCCTCCAGCGCTTCTTTCGCCGCCGCCTCGGTTTGTCCTATGACGTTGGGGATGCCTACCGTTTCCTTGCCCTTGGAGGGGTGGTACGTTACCTTTTGGCCCTCTTCGAGTTCGGTGCCGGCCGCCACATCCTGTGCGCAAACGCTGCCGACGGGGATGTCTGCGTCAAAGCGCTCCTCACCGAGCTGGGGCACCAGTTTGAGGGCTTCGAGGTCTTGTCTGGCCTGTGAGAGTGTTCTGCCTCGTAGGTCGGGAACCTTTACCTTCTTGGGTGGTTCGGGCCCTGAAGACACCACCAGGTTCACCGTCGTGCCGGGGCTTACCTTCGCCTTATAGGAAGGGTCGCTCGAAATAACCTGCCCTTGCGCGACGGTCGTGCTGACTTCCATCGTGATGGTGCCGAGCTTAAAGCCGCGGCTTTCCAGATCGGCCTGCGCCTCCGCTTGGGTCATGCCCACGACGTTGGGCACCTCCACTTTTTCGCCACCGCCGTTGAGCACGGCGAATAAGATGGCGATGATGATCGCCAGGGCGGCCACCGTGGCGACGATGCCGATGATTATCAGGCGGTTGCGTTTCTTGCGCTTTTCTTCCTCCGCGGCCCGGGCGGCGCTGCGTGCGCTGATGGGCTGACCGTTGGCGCCCACCATGGCCGACGGCATGACGGCGGTGTGCGACGGCGGCTGGCTGCCACCGTGATTGATTACCGGCAGGG
>DOMT01000012.1 GCA_003509825.1 Coriobacteriia bacterium | reverse complement strand
CCGGGAGAGGATGACTATGATCAAAAAGGCTCTGAGTATCGCCGGATCCGACTGTAGCGGCGGTGCAGGAATACAGGCCGACCTCAAGACTTTTTCCGCCTTGGGAGTGTTCGGCATGAGTGCGGTAACCTCCGTGGTTGCCGAAAACACCTTTCGGGTGATCGATTTTCAGGACGTATCACCCGCTCTCATCGAGAACCAGATCGATGCGGTATGTGAAGACATCTTTCCCGATGCCGTCAAAGTGGGGATGCTGTCATGCCCTGCGACCATGCTTCCGGTTGCGCAGCGTATCAGACAGTGGAATCTCAAAAACGTGGTCATCGACCCGGTNNCCGGTGATGTACGCCAAAAACGGTGCTCCGCTCATGGATCCCGATGCGATCGACACCCTGATCGCCGAGGTGGTTCCTCTGGCCGACGTATTGACCCCTAATATCCCCGAGGCCGAAAAGATCACGGGACTCGCCATCGCAAGTCATGAAGATATGGAGCAGGCTGCGCGAAAGATCCATGCTATGGGTTGTCGTGCGGTGTTGATGAAGGGCGGGCACAGCGCGGGCGAGGCGACGGATATCCTGTTTGACGGCGATAGTTTCCGGTACTTCCGGGAAAAACGCATCGCGACCAAGAACACGCACGGTACGGGCTGTACGCTTTCCTCGGCCATCGCTTCGTTTCTGGCATTGGGACACGCTACCGAAGAGGCGGTTGCCCGGGCCAAAGCCTATGTGACCGGCGCCATCGAGCACGCCCTCGAACTGGGCAAGGGCAACGGACCGACCCACCACTTCCATGAGTTCTACGCATCCGGCGACTAAGCTTGCCGACGGCCTTTGCCGGATCGGTAAAACGCCGCTTTGTCTCGCTTCGCTCGGCGCGACAGGAGCGAAAAGATATCACACGGTTCACAACCACCGTTATTGCGGTGGGCGACATACGAAAAGGAGAATATCCATATGACCGAGAAATACGCCGAACTGATCGACAAGGTACGTGCGACGAGTCCGTTGGTGCATCACATCACCAACTATGTAACCGTCAACGATTGCGCCAATATAACGTTGGGAATCGGTGCTTCGCCGATCATGGCCGATGCCATCGACGAGGCTGCCGACATCGCCGCCATCTCATCGGCGGTCGTCCTCAACATGGGAACGCTCAACGAACGCACGATCCCGTCGATGCTGGCTGCGGGCAAGTCGGCCAATGAGAAGGGGGTTCCGGTCGTCATCGATCCGGTGGGTGCGGGTGCCTCGCAGTTGCGCAACGAGACCGTTGTCGAGCAGCTGAAGGAGATTCGCCCCGCTGTGGTGCGCGGCAATATTTCCGAGATACGTTTTCTGGCGGGGCTTACCGCCGAGACCAAGGGCGTGGATGCTGCCGACGGTGACAAACTCGCCGGTGATGAGGCGATGGCCGTTGCCCGTGATCTGGCACTCAAATTGGGTTGCGTGGTTGCCATCACCGCCGCGGTGGACGTGGTGAGCGACGGTGGTCGTACGGTGCTCATCGAAAACGGTCACGAGAAGCTCTCGGGGCTCACCGGCACGGGCTGCATGTGCTCTTCGCTCATCGGCTCCTACTGCGGGGCCAATCCCGAGCTGCCGCTGGAATCCACCGTCGCCGCACTGCTCTCGATGGGCATCGCGGGTGAGATCGCCTTTGCGAACTCGGGCGACAAGGGTAACGGCAGCTTCCGTGTATCGCTGCACGATGCCATCAGTCGCATGGATGCTGCCACTATTGAAAAATACGCCAGGGTTCGTGAGGCGTAGTCCGTCTCCTTACCCGAATCGGAAAGGGTCACCATGATCGAAGCAACATCCCCACAGCCTATCGACTATACGCTCTATCTGGTCACCGATCGGGATCTGATGAGTTCGGCGACGATCGAGGAGAGCGTGGATCTGGCGATACAGGGCGGCTGCACTGTGGTGCAACTGCGTGAAAAGACGGCCGATTCGCGGGAGTTCTTCGAGATGGCAAGGCGCGTTCGTGAGGTCACGAGATCTGCCGGTGTTCCGCTCATCATAAACGATCGCGTAGACATCGCGCTGGCGATCGATGCCGATGGAGTGCATGTCGGACAGCGGGATCTACCTGCAACCGAGGTGCGCAGGCTCATCGGCATCGATAAGTTGCTCGGTGTTTCCGTAAACGACTTGGATCAGGCGTTGGCCGCCGAGCGTGACGGTGCCGACTATATCGGCGTGGGTGCGATGTTTGCCACGGATACCAAGACCGAGGCCGATACGTCCTCCTTCGAAGAGCTGACGGCTATCCGGTCTGCCGTCGAGGTGCCGATCGTGGTGATCGGCGGCATCAACGCGCACACCATCCCGCTCTTTAAAAACACCGGGATCGACGGAATCGCCGTGGTCTCCGCCATCGTCGCGCAGCAAGACCCTGCCGCCGCCGCACGCCACCTCAAAGCTCTGTTTGCGAAAGAGGTGGCACATTAGATGCAGGCTGCGATCTTCGATTTGGACGGCACGCTGCTCGACTCCATGCACATATGGGCTGATGTGGATGCGGAGTTTCTTGCGAAACGCGGCATCGTGGTTCCCGACGACTACACCGAAATCATCACGCCGATGAGTCTCGATGAGACCGCCGTTTATACCATCGCCCGCTTCGGGCTCGAGGAGGGTGTAGATGATCTCAAGCGGGAGTGGAATCGCATGGTCGAGGTGGCTTACACCCATGACGTGGGGCTTAAGCCTTACGCTCGCGAATACCTGCTGTCGCTCAAAGAGCACGGTATGAAGTTGGCCGTGGCTACGAGTTTGCCACGCTCACTCTATGAGCCCGCTCTGGCCAATAACGGCCTGCTCCATCTCTTCGATGCTCTGTGCTCAACCGACGAGGTGGGGGTGGGCAAGCGTCGGCCGGACGTCTTTCTGCTTGCCGCCGAGCGTCTGGCGACAGCAGCGTCGTCCTGTGTCGTTTACGAAGATCTGCTCGAAGCCATCATCAGCGCCAGGCAGGCGGGTATGACGACCTATGCCGTATACGATGAGTCATCCAAGGCCGGTTGGCAGAAGATGGTCGAGATCGCCGACGGCACGATATACAACTTCAAAGACGCAGCTATACCCGGCGTGGGGGCAACCGCTCCCGGCTGCTCCTTAGTTTTGTAGAAAGCGCTTTTCGGCCGTTTCGTCCCCGACCCGACAACCATTCGAAAGGAAACAACATGTCATTTTCCAGAGGACTCAAAGCAAAGGCCGCCGAGGTTTGGGAGGCCGGCTACCAACACCCGTTCGTGCAGGAAATCGGGCAAGGCACGCTCGATAAAAGCAAGTTTCAGTTCTATCTTTTACAGGACTACCATTACCTGCTCAATTATGCGAAGGTCTTCGCGCTGGCAGCGGTGAAGGCCGACGATGAACTGATGCTCGGTCGCCTAACCGCGATTCAAAGCGGTATCTTCGAGGAGATGGATCTACATCGCAGCTACATGGCGGAGTTCGGTATTACGCCGGAGCAGGTGAGAACCGTCAAACAATCGCTTTACAACCGCACCTACACGGCGAACATGCTGGCGGTCGGACAGACCGGCGACTTGGTGGAGATACTCGCCACCGTGTTCCCTTGCGCCTGGACCTACTACGACTTCGCCTGTCGTCTCAAGGAACAATACGCCGATCGCCTCGAGGGCAACTTCTATAAAAGTTGGATCGAATCGTATTCCCGTGACGAGTTTTTGCAAAGCTTCGAGTGGTTTTATGACGTGATCGACGAGCTGGTCGAAGGCAGGAGCGAAGTCGAACTCGAGAAGATCACCGCGATCTTCGTATCCAGCGTGGAGTTCGAATACCTGTTTTGGGATATGGCCTACAAGCAGGAGATGTCGTATCGGTTATAGGTCGGGAAAGACCCTTTGCTGCCCTCAAGCGAAAGAGCAACACCGATCTCATCACCGCATTCGCCAAGCCGGAGGAGCTCACCGGGGAAGAACGTTTCACCGGTGCCTCGAAGCATGCCAAGGACTTCGTGCTCTCGATGTATGATGTCGAGGTCGGTTGCTTTTATCAACGGCCTCTCGACGGGATTTGAAGTCAGCGGTATGGACATCGATTGGGAATACGACAAACGCTCCCACATAGGCGCAACCGCCCGGCTGGCGTTCGCGCAGTTGGGCAGGAACCCACTTGCGCTCGCATAGCGCCGGGTATGATGATCGTTTCTTTTCGGGCGTGGTGTGGCGAGCTTACAGCAGCTTTGCCGTTCCGTTGTGCGCCAGCACGGCCCTGCCGCCTCGGGCTTCGGGGTCGTTCCAGGTCATGAAGGCGTAGACATCACCTTTTGCCAGGTCCAGGGTCTGTGACACCACGGTACCGGTATCTTCGACCCAGTTTATGGCAAAGATCTCCTCGCCTAGGGCATGGAGGTAGAAGGTCTCCTCGCCGACCATAGGTAGGCCGTCGGTTCGCTCTTTGAGCGATGTCCAGCGCATGGTATTTTCGGTGAGATACTCGATTTTGAAGTGATACCCCGTGGTGTACTCGACCTCCAGGGCCCTCCCGACATACTTGAACATACTGCACTCCCTTGCATAGGTTTTGTTCAACGATATGGTAGCGCATGGGGAGTGGTTACACAAATTGTTATATAAAAAAGCAAAAGATAGGAGGCCCCGTCCGGGCTCGGATCAGCTCGGGTATTCGTCCGGAATCTCCTTCGGAAACGGCGTTGTGCGACTTGTAGTGTCCGCCACCCCCACACCTCCTGTTATTTTGTAGGATCGTCGGCATGTTGTGGAAAAATTTTCGATCTAAGGGTATTCTGAGAAAGGTAAAATGCGAAAAAAGGGGAGGGCATATAGTATGGGAGATGTCTTTCAAATAAAAAGCGACTCTTCAGGATCTTCGGATCATAGCAATGAGTCCGCTGCCGGACCCACCGACCGTTCGACGGGGTTTTTCACCATTACGGAGGCCTTCGCCGCCCGGGTAAGGGCGAATCCCTCGCAGCCTGCCGTAAGCGATGAAAATCGAACCCTCACATATGCGGAGCTCGACAGACTCTCTGATTCGATCGCCGCACGGTTTCCCGGGAAGGCGCGTTTCGTCGGTGTCATCATGGACCACGGGGTGGAGATGATCGCCTCGCTGCTGGCCGTTTTGAAGGCGGGTGCCGCCTACGTTCCGATCGAGCCCGGGTTTCCGCCCGAGCGCATTCGTTTCATGATGGAGCAAAGCGACGCTTCATTCATCGTAACCGAAGGGGAATATGTCGGTCTGTGCGGCTCGGTGCCCGTCGTGACGGTGCAAAGCGGCGCGCCGATACCGGACGCGTGCCGGCCATTTGAGAAGCCGGACATCTCCCCGTCATCGCTTGCCTACGTTTTATACACCTCGGGGACGACGGGGTATCCCAAAGGGGTTATGGTGGAGCATCGCAACGTCTGCCATTACGCACGTGCTTTCTGTGCGGAGTTCGACCCGCGATCCGATGACGTTATGTTGCAAAACTCGGTCTGCACCTTCGATATCTTCGTCGAGGAGGTCTTCACCACCTTGCTTTCGGGGAGTAAGCTGGCGATCCCGTCCGCTCCGGTACGGGATGACATGTCGGCGCTGCTCGATTTTATCGAGCGCCAAGGGGTGACGATCATCAGCGGGTTTCCCTATCTCCTCAACGAGCTCAACAAGTTGGACGCTCTGCCGCGAAGCGTGCGCCTGTTGATAAGTGGCGGTGATGTGCTGCGCGCGGATCATGTGACGCATCTGATAGGTAAGCTGCCGATCTATAACACCTATGGGCCGACCGAAACGACGGTTTGCGCAACGTACCACAAATGCAACGGTTACGAGCCGCTTGAAGACGGCACCTATCCGATAGGCAGGGCCATACAAGGGGTGGAGGTTGCTTTGCTCGACGATGAGTTGCGCCCGGTGGACCCCGGTGAAATCGGGGAAATCTGCATAAAGGGTGCAGGTGTCTCGCGTGGCTACCTGGGAGATATGCTGAGGCATACCGGTTTTATCACGGACACGGATGGCTCCCGGATCTACCGAAGCGGAGACATGGGGCGTTTGCTTCCCGACGGCAACCTGCATTTTCTCAGGCGCAGGGATAAGCAGGTGATGATCGGCGGAAAGCGGGTCGAGCCACAGGAGGTCGAGTCGGTGTTGGGACGTAGTGAGCGGGTCGAGCACGCCGTTGTGACCGCCGAACTCGACGAATCGGGTCTGGCTTATCTCACGGCATATGTCGTGCCCACCGTAGATGGGATTCAGGTTCGGTCTTTGCGAGAGTATCTTGTCGATTACGTTCCCGAGTATATGGTGCCGGAACACTTTGTCATTTTGGAAGACATGCCCTTGACCGCAAGTGGCAAGATCGACCGTCTGGCTTTGCTGCAGACGCCGGAGAAGAGCCCACTATGATAGAGATGGGGGATTCGGCCTTGCCCTATCCGAGCATCCGGGAGCTGGGTCTGGAAGAACTGGACCTACTCGTCGAAACACGTATCGAGGTTCTCCGATGTGTCTTCGAGTTGCCGCCGGACTACGATACTTCCGCCTTGGCCGCGACGAATCGTGCCTATTACGAACAGGCGATTCCCGAGGGCTCGCATATTGCCTGCGCTGCTTTTTCGGGTAAGGAGTTCGTCGCTTGCGCCGGGATGTGCTTTTATCGGCAGATGCCCTCGCCCGAAAGCCCCGATGGAAACTGCGGCCATCTGATGAACGTCTATACGCGCCCGGCTTTTCGCAGGCAAGGTATCGGGCGGGCCTTGGTGAAGTGGCTGCTCGTCCGGGCACGTGATAGGGGGGTCGATCGGGTTTTTCTCGACACAACTCCCGAGGGAAGATCGCTGTATGAAAACCTGGGGTTCATCGGACTCGAGGATTATATGGAAAAACGTCTGTGACGAAGAGCGGGTACCCGGACGATTCGGGCGCGGTGAATCGTCTCACGTTCGTATAAACCACGGAAACTATGTGATAATGACATCAGGTACTTGACTTTGGAGGAGGTAGACATGTATCTGTCCGAAAAGAATGTCCTGTGGATCGGCCAAAACGTTGCGGATGACACGCAGAAAGGTCGTATCTGTCTCAATCTCAAGCGGGCGAATCGCCACGGTCTGATCACCGGAGCCACCGGTACCGGTAAGACCGCGACGCTCAAAACCTTGGCGGAGGGCTTTTCGGATGCGGGGGTGCCGGTCTTTCTCTGCGATGTAAAAGGCGATGTGAGTGGGCTGTGTATGCCCGGCGAGGCGGGCGGTTGGGCGGAGAAGAGTGCCGCCGTCATCGGGATTGAAGGTTGGAGTTTCGCACCCTATCCCGTACGGTTCTGGGATGTGTTCGGTAAGCGCGGTGTGCCGGTACGCACCACCATCTCGGATGTCGGTCCGGAGCTGCTTGGTCGATTGATGGAACTCAGCGAGGTACAAAAAGAAGTACTCGCCGTCGTCTTTAAAATCGCGGATGACAACGGTTGGCTGCTCATAGACACCAAAGATGTCAAGGCCATGTTGCAATACGTCAGCACCAACTCCAAAGAGTTGTCTCTCGAA
The DNA here is from genome assembly GCA_003509825.1 of Coriobacteriia bacterium. GTDB lineage: Bacteria > Actinomycetota > Coriobacteriia > Coriobacteriales > UBA8131 > UBA8131. Next base: position 2,758 of record DOMT01000012.1, on the reverse strand, counting down.
TACGGCAGTCTCGCCCCGCAAAGTATCGCCTCCATCCAGCGCAACATCGTGCATCTGGAAGGTATCGGCGGCGAGACGTTTTTCGGCGAGCCCGAACTCGATCTGCATGATTGGTTGGCGACAGACGAGACGGGTCGTGGAATCATCAATCTGTTGCAGTGTGTGGAGCTCGTCCAAAACCCGCTTCTCTACTCGACGTTTTTACTCTGGATGCTTTCCGATCTCTATGAAAAACTGCCGGAGGTGGGAGACCTCGAAAAGCCGAAGATCATTTTCTTCTTCGACGAGGCCCACCTGTTGTTCAGCGGTGCTCCCGGCGCTCTCATCCAAAAGGTCGAACAGGTTGCGCGCCTCATCAGATCCAAGGGCGTGGGCGTTTACTTCATCTCGCAGTCTCCGGGGGATATCCCCGATACCGTGCTTGCGCAGCTGGGCAACAAGGTGCAGCATGCGCTCAGGGCCTATACACCCGCCGAGCAAAAAGCCGTGCGTGCGGCGGCGGCAAGCTTCAGGCCCAACGAGGCGTTCGATACCGGGGAAACCATCGGCCGGCTCGGTATCGGAGAGGCGCTCGTGTCGATGCTCGACGAAAGCGGCACACCGACGGTGGTTGAGCGAGCACGGATTCTACCCATGCGTAGCTTCGACGGCATAGCGCCCGACGAATTGGTGTTGCAACGCGTGCAGGCTTCTGCGCTGAGCGCAAAATATGCGACTGCTGTAGACAATATCTCCGCCTTCGAGGTGCTTACGGGGGTGCAGGAGGAGCAGACACGGCAAAAGGAGGAGGCTGCGGCGCAGGAAGCTGCACAAAAAGCAGCCGAGAAGGAGGCTGTGGCGCAGCAAAAGCAAGCCGAGAAAGAAGCCGAACAGGAACGTAAAAAGGCACAGCGAAACGCCGAAAAAACCCAAGCGGCCATAGGACGTGTGGCCACAAACACCGCCTCGGCCATCGGGCGGGAGGTGGCAAAGGGCATATTCCGCGGTCTTTTCGGTACGAGGAAATAAAAGGATGCTCCATGGCTTTAACCGTTAGGTCCACGCCCTTGCTTGAAATCGCCGCGAGTTCACCGGCCCGATATTTCCAACAGTTCGATTTCTATAAACGATGGCATCGCTACTAAGGTCTACAATTCATCGAGTACAAAAACCGGGCTGAAACCCAGCGAAAAGTCACTCATTCTACCGGTGGACGAAATCCGCCGGTAGAATGGTGTCATTCGTTGCATGACACGCAATTAAGGGGTCTGTTGATATTGTTCGAACAGTTTATTTCGCAGATATCTTTCATCGATATTTTCAATTTCTGTATTTTCCTACTTTTTACCGCTTGTTATTCGTACCAGATAATCTACGTTTTTGTCGTGCTTGTTAAAAAACCTCCTAAGCGCGAGGCGAAAAGAGATCACAAGTACGCAGTCATGATTTCGGCTCGTAATGAACAAGCCGTCATTGCCGACCTTGTTCAAAGCATCAGGATGCAAAACTATCCCCGAGAACTTATCGATATCTTCGTTGTGGCGGATAATTGTACCGACGACACTGCGGAGGTGGCTGCCGCGGCCGGGGCTACTGTATTTGTGCGTAATAACGACAAGAAGATCGGTAAAGGCTATGGTTTGGATTATTGCTACGCCTGCATCAATGAAAAGCACCCCGATGCCGGATACGAGGCATATTTTGTCTTCGACGCTGACAATATTCTCGATGCCGGGTATTTCTGTGAGATGAATAAGACTTTTGATGGGGGAGCACAGGCTTCAACCAGTTATCGTAATTCAAAGAACTATGACTCCAACTGGATTTCCACCGGCTATGCGGTATGGTTTTTGCGTGAGGCAAAGTTTCTCAATCAGGCCCGCTTAACGCTTAATACAAGTTGTGCGATTTCCGGCACCGGATTTTTTATCTCTGCCGAACTCCTCGAATNNGTGGCATTTGCTCACCGAAGACATCGAGTTTTCCGCCCAAAGCATTATTGAAGAGGTGAGGATCAGTTACACCCCGACAGCGATCTTATATGACGAGCAACCCGTAACCTTCAGGGATTCGTGGAATCAGCGCTTCCGTTGGGCAAAAGGCTTCTACCAGGTTTTATTCCACTACGGCAAAAAGCTTGTGGCGCATGCGTTTAAAAATCCGAGGGGCAAAAAGTTTGCTTGTTACGACATGCTCATGACTATCGCTCCCGGCATGCTATTGACGGTTATAGCACTTACGTTCAATGGAATCATTCTGGCTCTTGCGCTTGCCGGGTTTATGCCACCGGATCTGTTGGTGGTCTCGTCGATCGTCTCAATGAGTGTTTGTTTTCTCAACTATCTGATATTCATGTTCGTCTTTGGAACCATCACGACAATCAGTGAGTGGAAAAATATTCGCGCCGCAACAGGCAAAAAAATTCGTTACACGTTCACTTTCCCACTCTTCATGCTCACATATGTACCGATTGCCCTTGTAGCACTGGTGAAGAAAGCGGAGTGGAAGCAAATATCACACACCATGTCGGTAAATGTCGAGGACTTTCTTGAGAATCATGAGCAAAAGCATTGAGGTTTTCTGTTAAACGGATCCACTACTTCTGCGCCGCGCCTGACCATGCGTCGCAAAGCCAAAAGCACTCATGAAAGTTAGATAGGGAGTAGTGCTTGAGTGTGCCCCTGTTCGATCGACAGCCTGATGGATTGATTATTTTGGGAATGCCAACGAACGAGACTCAAATCCTATAAGCGGATTTATAGTGGCGGAGGGCTAGGGA
>DOMT01000002.1:3245-3820 GCA_003509825.1 Coriobacteriia bacterium | reverse complement strand
GGCGGTACGCCCGGTCCCTGGGGTACATCGGCTTTTCTCACCCTTAACTGCAACGGCAAACGCTTCATGAACGAGGCTATGGCGCAGCTCTCCGGCTCGGCTTGCGGCCGTCAGCCCCTGGGCATCATCACCGCCATCACCGATGCCGACTACATGAAGACGGTGCGCGGTGCGGGTCTCGACCACGGCGCTCCCAACTGGGGCCACCCCGCCACACTCGAANNTGCGGCCGGTCCCGCCGGCGGCATCGTCTCGCAGGTAGGCATCATTAATCTCGGCGAGATTCCCGGTGGTTGGGGCGCTCCGATGTCGAGCGAGCCGAATGTGTGGCGCGCCGACACCCTCGAAGAGCTGCTCGGCTACCTCGGCTACACCGGCGATGCGCTGAAAACGGCTCTCGAAGAGATCAAGCGCTACAACGAACTCTGCAAAGCGAAAGTGGATAGCGACTTCAATAAGGATGCCGAGCTCATGCTCCCCATCGAGAAAGCACCTTTCTACGGCGCCGTCACCACCAACGCCGGCACCACCTCACCCGGCCTGGTTACACTCACCGGCCTGCTCACCGACGACAG
>DOMT01000002.1:0-3239 GCA_003509825.1 Coriobacteriia bacterium | reverse complement strand
CGGCGGGCAACACCCTCGGTCAGCGCTATGGTGTGGGCTACTCCACCCCCAGCGCCGGAAACTCCATGGGCATGGCGATGACGCACGGGCGTTGCGCAGGAAAGATCATGGCCAAACTGTAAGGGCTTTGAGCACCACCGATTTGCTCGCCTCGTGTGAATGCGGATAAAGCTACGAGGCTGAAAGGCGCCGGAATCGATTTTTGATTCCGGCGCCTGTGTTTGGCCTTATTCAACTCCATTCAACAACATTCAACTTCATTCAAGTTTCTCTGCTTACGTGACGCCCACAAAGAAGTCGGGCGAGTCGATTTTGTGAATAATGGATTCCGAAGTCCAACCAGGTCTGTCATAGGGATTACGGCCCGAGCATCGTAATGGGCGCGACCACAACACCGTCGTCACGCCGATATGCCGTTGCCGTTGCCGTAAGTACCAGCAGAAATGACGGTGCACCTTCCTTCTCTGTATCCACCCGTCCCGCCAGTTTTTTGAGATGCTTTGCCGCCGTCTCGATTCCACCTGCGCCCATCTTAACCTCAACCGGTGCCCACCGTCCGTCGTCGAGACTGATAACGGCGTCGGCTTCAAGATCCGTTTTATCCCGATAATGAAAGACCTTGCCGCCGAGCGCGTCGGTATAAATACGAAGGTCGCGAACGCACATCGACTCGAACAATAGCCCGAAGGTATTCAGGTCCAACAACAGGCTCTCGGGTGACACGTTCAGCAAGACCGCCGCAATCGAGGGGTCGCAAAAATGACGGGTCGGGCTCGTGCGCACCGCCGTCTTGGAACGAAGTCGCGGATTCCACGCCGCAAGATCCTCGGTAACACACGCTCGCGCCAACGCGTCCACATAATCCGCCACCGTCACACCCGATGGCTGCTCGCCCTGCATATCCGCGGCAATGGTGGTGAGTGACGCCTCCGTTGATATATTCCTGGCATAGGAACGCATGATGGATCGCATCCATGTGGCGTTTCGCTTGGTGCCATCCATCTCCTCGATATCGGAATCCAAAAGTTCGTCGACATAGTTTTTGGCCATCGACAGTGCGACGGTTTTGTTCTCCTCGGTTACCGCCTCGGGCCACCCACCTCTACATAGGGCAAAAGCGATATCTTCGATAGTTGAGTCGGACACACCGGCAACGTCTGTCGCGCCATCGAACAAGCTTTTGAGGGAAACGCCCCCGGCGGATTCCTCCGATTCGTACAGCGACATGGTGCGCATCGTAAAGCGGGCGATACGACCGACTCCCGAATGTGCCGGCCTCACCTTTGGTGTGGCCGAGCCGGTGAGAATGAATCTTCCACGCCCGCGACCTCGATCGATGGCAAAACGGACGGCATCCCAAAGCTGTGGGGCCATCTGCCATTCATCGATAAGGCGCGGCTCGGCGCCTTCAAGGATGGCCGAGGGTTTCACGTCCGCCAAAGCCAGAAGCGCCGCACTCCTATCGGGATCCTGCAAGTACACCTGACTGGCCGACTGCCTCTCAGCAGTAGCGGTTTTCCCACACCACTTCGGCCCCTTGACCTGAACCGCGCCCGAGGTCTTAAGATAACGGGTGAGAATAGCATCGGCGATACGAGGAAGATAGTGGCTTTCCTTGGCAGGTGCATTGGACGTTGTCATAGCGGGTCCAATCGAATTTTCGGAACACATTATACCTGGTATTATAACATGACTTTACGAGTTGGACTGTTTTGACTTTACGAGTTGGACTGTTTTGACTTTGCGAGTTGGACGATTTTGACTTGGTGAGTTGGACGATTTTAACCCGGCGCCAAGCACTCTGCTCCAGCGGTTAGCGGATGAGACGTAGGCCGCATTGTCGATAGAGCTCAAATGCCGGATCACTGCTGATCAGCACCATGTTGCGCTTTATCGCCTGCCAGGCGAGCATGCGGTCGAAGGGGTCTCGGTGGTCGCCGAAGATCGGCAGACGATGGTATGACAGCGTCTCCTGCTCATTGAGCCCGATGACGCCGATGAACAATTCGTCGGTGAATAACTCCTCCAGATCCTCCAACTCCAAGTTGCCGATTGAAAGCTTGCCGATCGCATGCTTCAAGGAGAGCTCCCAAAACGAAATCGTGCTCACAAACACCTCGACATGCGGGTTCTCGATCAAACGCACGGCTTTTTCGCTCAGTTTCTCCGGCTCCTTGAGCAGCCATATCATCGTGCAGGTGTCGAGCAGATACTTCATTTCTGCCCCAAAAAATCCTCGACACTGCTGAACTTGAAGTCAGGCGCAAACTCGATGGTCGCCTTTCCCCTCAGTAAACCCAACGGCCGTTTTTCGGGCAACCCGGCAGAGACGGGAACGATCTTGGCAACAGGCTTTCTTGCCTGCCCGAATAAAACTTCCACCGTTTCACCCGCCTGCACCTTGTCAAGAACCGTGGAGAAGTTCGCCTTCAGTTCCCCGACCGTCATCGCATCCATATTGCTCACCTCTTTCGACGCACTTCATAGCACCTTCAATCAGACCCATCCTTAACAGTAGCCTACAGAACACACCATAACTTGTCAACTTGTCAAGTTTGTGAAACACGGTTTGTGGATAAGGGTCCGTCACCTCGCCTGATGCCCTCGGCCTGCCGTTTATAGGTTTTTATACACGGACTTTCGATGGTCGATCTTAAACACCGTGATGGTGAGGATGTTGCCCTCCATAACTCCCAATATGCGATAGACACCGATTCTCCAGCGCCATCCGTTTTCAACGCCTTCGAGCTTTTTAGCTCCCGGAACCATTTTTGGATTTTCGCTTCCCTCCAGCTTGTCTCGCAGGTAATGGGCTATGACGAGTTGAGTCTTTTTCTCGAGTGATGCGAGTTCTTTTTTCGCCCTGTTGGTAAGCTCGACGGAATACGCCACATCATTCACCTATGCCCAACTCTGCGAGGGTGTCGGAAAGCGAGGTGCGGCTCCCGTCATCTTCAGCCAGAGCTTGGGCGAGGTCGCGGGCATCCATCTCATCCTCGAGTCGCTCGAGAGTCCACCGTCGCACCTGTCCGGAAAAGCTGTTGCCGTAGAGCTTGGCAAACGTGGCTATCCACTCCTTCTCCTCGGGTTCGAATCTGATAGCGGTTACTTCCTTGCTCATGGCAAATCCTTCCATGTATTGCATATGCGTATACGTTGTATACTATCATGGCGTTTCGGCGGGTGCAAGAGTGACAAGTCTTGCATGTGATGCACTCCCAAACTTGCGTGTGAGGGAG
>DOMT01000134.1:6396-18296 GCA_003509825.1 Coriobacteriia bacterium | reverse complement strand
CGATGACTCGTCGTTGGTCGAGCGTATCAACGGCCGCGTTATTTTGGTCAAGGGGCCGAGAAACAACATCAAGATCACTGTGCCGGAAGACCGCATCTCCATCGAGGCCGGTCTGGCCATACGTTTACGCGAGCGTCTATGAGTGCGGAGGATACCCGATCCGTCGGGCGTATCGGTCTCGGCTACGACGTACACGCATTTGCCGCTCCCGAAGATGCGCGCCCTTTGGTCGTCGGTGGCGTTACGATTCCCCATGATCGTGGTCTGCTCGGGCATTCGGATGCCGACGTGCTCGTTCATGCCGTTGCCGATGCTTTGTTGGGCGCGGCGCGTGCGGGTGATATCGGCTTGCATTTTCCCGACACCGACCCGTCGTTTGCCGGTGCCGATTCGCTGCTATTACTTTCCCGGGTAGGGGAGATCGTGTCTGCGCGCGGCTGGCGTATCGTCGATATCGATAGCGTCATCATCGCCCAGGCTCCCAAAATGTCGCCTCATCGTGATGTCATGCGCACACATATCGCATCCGCGCTCGGGATCGATATCGAGCAGGTGGGCGTGAAGGCTACCACCACCGAACATCTGGGCTTTACCGGCCGTGAAGAGGGCATTGCGGCCCAAGCCGTCGTCTTACTTTCCTTTGGAGGTTGAGTTGTTCAAGAAACTTCGTGAAGACATCAGAGCCGTTAAAGCGAGTGACCCCGCTGCGACTTCATCGATCACGATTTTTTTCTGTTATCCGGGGATTCAGGCTACCGCCGCGCATCGATTCGAGAACTGGCTGTGGCGGCACGGAAGACGCGGGATCGCCCGATTCCTAAGCCAGGTAACCCGCTTTTTTACCGGCATCGAGATCCATCCCGGAGCCACTCTGGGACGCAGGGTCTTCATCGATCACGGCATGGGCGTGATCATCGGTGAGACCGCCGTCGTCGCCGACGACGTGACCATATTCCAGGGTGTGACCTTGGGCGGAACGGGCAAGGAGCACGGCAAGCGTCATCCCAATGTCGATGAGGGCGCGGTGATCGGGGTGGGTGCCTCGGTGCTCGGAAACATCACCATCGGAGCGCGTTCCAAGGTCGGCGGCGGTGCCGTCGTGGTGGACAATGTGCCCGAGGATTGCACCGTCGTGGGTATTCCAGGACGGGTGGTGTGGCAAAACGGCATGCGTATCTGTCCTGCCGATCCCCATCGTCGCGATTTGATGCCCGATCCCCTGGAGATGCAGATCGAAGAGCTTTTGGAGCGCGTAGCGCAGCTGGAAGAACACACGAAGGAGCTGCTGGGCGCAAAGCTCGAGGCCGAGCTGACCCCGTATTCGGGTACGGCACCGGTGGGAACCGAGCCGGTCAAACGAGCGGGGGAGCTGCCGATCGTGGAGGCCAAGGTTTCGACGGAAAAGGCCGTGGCGATGAAGGCATCCGAGACCGAGGACGATTCCACGCCGTTTCGGATGTTTGCGAAGAAAAATACAACGGAAACGACAGATAAACCCGAAAGAGGGGAATAACCGAACATGAAAGTCTACAACACCCTGAGCCGTAGCAAAGAGGAATTCGTGCCTCGTGAGCCCGGTAAGGTGGGTTTTTATATGTGCGGGCCGACGGTGTACAACCACATCCATATCGGCAACGCGCGTACGTTTTTGAGCTTCGACGTGATTCGTCGTTATTTGGAGTTTGCCGGCTTTGAGGTGAACTTCGTGCAAAATATCACCGACGTGGATGACAAGATCATCAATCGGGCCAATGAGGAGGGTAAGACCGCCGCCGAGATCGCGGCGTTTTACTCCCGGGCGTTTATCGATGTCATGCGAGCGATCGGGGTCAAGGATCCGAGTATCCGTCCCCGTGCTACCGAGGAGATTCCCGCGATGATCGAGACCATTACGGGTTTGATCGAAGGTGGGCACGCCTATGAGGTCGAGGGCGATGTCTATTTTTCGGTGCGCTCCTATCCCGAATACGGGCGTCTCAGCGGGCGTGACATCGAGCAGCTGCAAAGTGGTGCCCGGGTGAGCGTGGATCCACGCAAGCGTGACGCCTTGGACTTTGCACTGTGGAAGGCCGCCAAGCCCGGTGAACCGTTTTGGGAGTCGCCCTGGGGTCAGGGCCGACCGGGTTGGCACATCGAATGCACGGCGATGAGCGAGCGTTATCTGGGCACACCCTTCGATATCCACGGAGGCGGTGATGACCTGGTGTTTCCCCATCATGAGAACGAGTTGGCGCAGTCCGAGGCCTGCTCGGGGCACCTGTTTGTCAAATACTGGCTGCATGGCGGCATGCTCACCATCGATCATGAGAAGATGTCCAAATCCGAAGGTAACTTCCTGTTGCTCAAAGACGTTCTGGAACACGTGCGGCCTCAGGCCTTGCGCCTTTTGATGCTACAGACCCACTATCGCTCACCGTTCGATTATTCGGTGGAGCGGTTGCACGAGGCCACGTCGGCCTTGGAGCGTATCGAGAGCGCCCTGCGTAATCTCTCGTGGGCCATCGAGAGTTATGCGGGTGTTGCCGTAGCTCCCAACGATTTGGGGGATAAATCGGTGTCGTGGACGGGCGATCTGCTCGCACGCATCGAGGCTACGCGCGAGCAGTTCAAGGTTCATATGGATGACGACTTTAATACCGCGGGTGCGGTTTCGGCGATATTCGAGCTGGTGTCGGCAGGAAACTCGAGTGTTAAGGATGGTATCTACGGTGAGACCCACCGGCTTGCGGTGATCGAGGCCCACGATACGATTCTCGAACTTCTGGTTGTACTCGGCGTCAATCTGCTTGCCGATACGGGCGAGGGTGAGCCGGCTTACCCCGACGGTTTGGTCGATCTGGCCGCAGAGCTCACCGGCTTTGTAGGTGACGACCCCGCCGAGGCGGTGGACGTGCTGCTGGGACTCCGTATCGAAGCCCGAGCCGCGAAGAACTGGAGCTTGGCCGACTCGATCCGTGACGGACTCACAGAGCTCGGACTGGTAATTGAAGACACCGCATCCGGTACCCGTATAGTAAGGAAGTGAACGTGGCACGAGAGTCGGCAGGGCGTGGGGGCGCTCGTAAGGGTTCGGAGCGAAAAAGCTCCGTCCAGCGGGGATCCACACAAAAAAACCCGGCGGGTAGAAGCTCCGCATCCGGGGATTACGGTAAAAAAAGCTCCGTGCAGCGTGATGCCCGGAAGCAGGGATCGGAAAAGCGAGGTGCGGACAAGACGGGATCATCCCGTCAGAGTTTCGCCGGCCGACCCACGCAAAAACAAGCCCGAGGCACGTACAAGGCGATGCGGCCGGCACGGGTGCCGGCTCTCGATTTCGATGATGACTCCGAAGATGAACTGTTCGGTGCGCACTGGCGTGAAACCGCAACCGAACTGGCCGGAGGCTCCTATGACTACAAGTATGCGACGCTCTTCGATCTGATCGAGGCGGCCAAGGGCAAAAAGAATGCGCTCATCGTGGCTCTCGACCACATCACCGATGCGGGCAATATGGGCGCTCTGCTCAGAAGCGCCGAGGTCGTCGGCGCTCTCGGCGCGCTCATACCCAACAAACGCTCGGCGCCGGTTAACGAGGCGGTATATCGCACTTCGGCAGGCGCGGTCGAACACCTCAAGGTGGCGCGTGAGGCCAATCTGGCTAACTCGCTTCTACGGCTCAAGGAAGAGGGATTTTGGATCGCCGGAGCCACCGAGCATGCGGAGCAGGATATCTGGCACGCTCCGCTCGAAGGCCGTCTGGTCATCGTCATGTTGGCCGAGGATACAGGTCTCTCCCGTTCCCTTCGTGACACCTGCGATTTCGAGTTCAAGCTACCGCGGCGCGGGGTAACGCAATCCCTCAACGTAGCCCAGGCATTTACCGCCATAGCCTATGAATGGCTCAGGCGCACGGAAGGATAGTTTCCCACCGACAACCGTATAGGAAAGGAACGCCATGAAGAACTTCAAGACCCGCACGGTAGATTTTTGGACGGCCTTTTGCAGCGAGGAAGAAAACCTCCGGGGTTTTCTCGATAGCGAGCAGCCGGATAGGGCTGGGGAGTTTTTAAGGCATCACATGGATAAATTATCGGAAGACATGGGTTTTATGACCGGTCGGGATGATGACGGTAAATACGAGTTGATTCTTTCGGGGGAAGGGGACAGAACCAACAGTTTCCTCGCTCGTTATCTGGTGCAAAGCGCTCCGGTAGGGTTGTCGGAAACCTGGAGATTCTACGATGTCAAACCGCCGATGGGTGATGACTTCGGCTTCATGATGTTCGGTGTGGAGATTTCTCCCCAAGATCTTTTCATATATACTTCCGTCGACACAGTGAACCAGCGCATCGACATCGAAGTGTATTCCAAGAAACTATCGGGTGTAGGCGAGGATGAGAAACTGACGCTGACGTTTATTCTCTTGAATACTGTAATCGGCGAAACCTTCTCCGAATGCTATATCGGCGATATCAAGATGTTGGGATCCAGAAAGTTTTTGGGCAAGTTCATTCCGATGAAGGACATGCATGCGTATATCGAGAAAACCGTAGAGTCCAACGGGTGGCCGCAGTACGCCGGCCCGCTTGAAATGTGCGCGGGCTACGAAGGTCAGCCTCATGAGGAGCACACTCATCTCAGGGACGATATCGTCTGCGGCTTTACTTTGAACAGGATTACTTTGCAGCATATGGATACCGATCTGAAGCCCGAAGATTACGAGGCTTGTGGGGTGGTATTCGGGTTTCTCTATTTTGATAATACCGATAGCGGCGAGAAAGAGCCGTCGGATGTCATATCCGACCTTGAAGATGAGTTAANNCAGTCGCTCAGCCGAGTTGATCGGTGGCGCAACGGGCACCGTTAACTCGTACGTCGATTTCATAATCTACAATGAACCGGAGTTTCTCGCTTTGATCGAAGCCGCGAATTTCAGCGTAAACGGTTTACACTACAGGCGCTTCCAATCAGGTTCGGACACAATTGCAGTTCAGTAGGTGCTTGCTGAGAGTGATTTTTGCTTCAAAAGACGATAATGCATGCTTTGCGGAGTGTTATTGTACGCTGCATGAAATTCGTATATCTGTGATCTGCGTATTTGCGGGATGATGGCAAGAGGTGTAGAGCATGCGCCTCTCTGGGTCGTACATTTCCGTTATTTTGAAGTAGAAAGTGGCGTTTTGCTTGTTGAACTTGTGTCGGTAGGCGCCCGTTATCCGTGTGTTGCAGGAATAACGGGCGCCTGTGTATTCGATGGGGTGGGTCGAGCGCGGTGAGCTGCCCCATGAGAAGTCGATAGAAGTGTTATTCGGCCGCGGGAGCTTTTTCCTCCAAAACGAGCTCGTCTTCGCCGGTGATTTCACCGGTTTCGAGCTTGCGACGACGTACGAGGCCGGCGCGGATGAGCAACCCCGTGTAGGCGGCTGTCAGTACGCCCGCCACGATATAGGCAACGATCCAGTCGAGTCCGAAACCGATCTTGGCGCTGAGGATATAACTCGAACAGNNCCGGGAACAAGCGCGATGATCCAGGGTTTACGTCTGCCGAAGAGGTAGATCGTGATCATGGCGAAGGCAAATACCGCACAGATCTCATTGGCGAAGCTGAAGTACTTCCACAGAGCGCTGAAGCCGTTGGGGTCGGACTTCGCGTAGATGAGTACCGCTACGATGGGCGCGAATATGAGCAGGGCCAAACCGATACGTTTGATCTTGCTGACCTGGTCGATCTTGAGGTAGTCGGCGATCATGATGCGCAGCGACCTGAGTGCGGTATCACCCGAGGTGATGGCGAGAACCACAACACCCAGCACCGCGACGATACCACCGTATTCTCCGAGGAAGCTCTTGGCTATGACGCCCACGACGGCCACCGCTCCGATGCTGCCCGCTTCTGCAACTCCCGAGTTGTAGATGACCATGGCCGCCGCCGCCCAGATCATGGCGATGAAGCCTTCCAGGATCATCATGGAGTGGAACGTATGGCGTCCCTCGAACTCCGAGTTCACGGAGCGTGCGATTATGCAGGCCTGGGTGCTATGGAAGCCCGAGACGATACCGCAGGCAACGGTGATGAAAAACATAGGGATGATGTTATCGATACTCACCCACGCCGGCCACTGACCGGTCAGCTCGCTTAAGGTGTTGATGCCACCGCCGATGAACAGTCCGGCGAAGATGCCTATTGCAGAAAGCAGCAGGATCGCGCCGAAGACCGGGTAGATGCGGCCGATGATCTTATCGATGGGAAACACCGTAGCAACCAGATAATAGATGAAAATGCAGCCGTAGATGGCAAGGATCGGCAGGAGTACCGTCCAGGGAACGGGCGATCCCGATGTATCGACGAAGGAAGTTGACAGGCCGAGGATGGACCCTGCGAGCATGTCTCCGGGTGTGTAGATGAAGACGACACCCACGAGAAACATCAGAAGACAAACGAAGATGTTGTAGATGTGGTAGGTGCCCTTACCCATGAAGCGTTTGACGAGCCCTGGCATTTGGGCACCACCGTGACGCATGCTCATCATGCCGGAGAAATAGTCGTGCACAGCACCACCGAGAACGCAGCCGATGGGAATCAATATAAAGGCGATGGGGCCGAAGAGGATCCCCTGGATCGGGCCGAGTACCGGACCTGTTCCTGCGATGTTGAGGAGTTGGATAAGTCCGTTCTTCCACTTCTTCATAGGAACGAAGTCCACCCCGTCCGCCTTTGTATATGCGGGGGTGAGGCGGTTGTCCGGCCCGAAGACGCGTTCGCAGAACTTACCGTAGAAAAAGCCACCGAGCAGCAATATGGCAAGACCTATCAGGAATGTGTACATAATGGCATCCAATCTCGTTGGTCCGTGCCGTCTTCGGTGTTTTCCGCATTCCGGCGCGGATGCATTTGTCACGAAAGACCGAAAAGGTCCTCCGCCCCACATCCCCGTTTTATATGATCTTGTCTCTCGTTGGTTGAACGTTCTTTATCGGACAATGGCTCAAAAGCTTCCCCTTACAGAACTTTTGTTCCCTGCCCGTCGGTTGATCCGAAGATGGATACAAAGCGGCTTGCGGATATTTCGTCGATAGGCAAAATGCCATATAAAACGACAAAAAATCACTTACCAAGCCGGTGCGCTAGAATATCACATGAAAATCCCTGTCGCAAACAGGGCTCCGTGAACGGTAAAGTAGCAGGTAAACGCTAAGTATGAGCGGTTTTACCGATACTTTTGGCGCTTTGCATGCCAAAGAGTATCGCCGGTGCGTTGTGGATCAGTGATGGTGCTTGCGGCGTCATGATGCCACTGCTTGCCGGCTCTATTTCGCTGAAACAGATGAATGAGTAAGATGGCCGTCACATTCTTTACCGTGAATCCGAGGCATGATATACTTGTCACATACTGTGAGAAATATATCACTGTTTGAAGGAGGAATCATGTTCGGTTTGGCAGGCAGACGGATATCGTCGATCGGTTTCTGCGGGCTTTTCGGTTTTCTGGGGATTTCCTACTTCTTTACGGGGAATCTCTCGCATCTCTTCGCCTTTTCATTTTTCGCCTTCTTTTCCTTCTTTGTTTTAGGGAAACCCAAGCGGGACACTTTCGATGAACGAACGAGGGAAAACGTACAGAAAGCGGCGAGCATCGGTTTTATGATCGCAGCGGCCACCATCTTCATGCTCGGATTTCTCGTTGCGAATTTCGATGTACTTAAAGAGCTCGTCGTTATCATCTGTGTTTTCGGTTGGGTGGCGGCTTGGCATGCCTACGCGATCTCCTTTTGGCTTTTCGAGCGGGCGTAAAGGCAAATTATGTCGGAACGTTTTATCTGCACGCTGAAGGAGCATCGGCAACGGATGGGTTTTTCCCAAGACGAGCTTGCTGCAATGGTAAACGTCCGTCGGGAGACGATCAATCGTCTCGAAGCAGGTAGGTATAACCCCTCGCTCAAACTGGCGGTCGACATATCCCGGGCGGTGGCTACGCCGATAGAGGAGCTGTTCATTTTTTACTGATTCACCCTATTTCAGCCGCAAATCATGCGAATGTCGCCGTATCGGCTCCCGAAATGCCCGATTCCGGTGACTTTTGCATGATTTGCCCGAAGAATGGGCGAAAAACACACATCTCGGACTACCTATTTGATCGTCCGTTGGGAGGCTTTAGTTTCCAGTGGATTCCGGTAGGTCTCGTTCGCTTTGCCGCTGCAATAAATGCTGAATAATAAAGCAGTTATAATATGGTTTATCCATTACCGCGTTTCGCGGTGCTTCAGTCAATAGGAGGAGAAATATGACTGCAAAAATCGGAATCGTCATCGGCTCGCTTCGCAAAGAGAGCTTTTCGCGCAAAATCGCCGAGAATGTGGTGCGGCTGTTGCCCGACGGGGTGCAGGTTGAATGGTTGCCCGTCGATGTGCCGATGTACAACCAGGATTTGGATGATAGCGGGCAGTGGCCGCAGGCCTGGACCGACCTCAAGAGCGCGGTTGCGCAGTGCGATGCCTACCTGTTTGTTACCCCTGAGTACAATCGCAGTATTCCGCCGGTGCTTAAAAACGCTTTGGACATTGCAAGTCGCCCCTACGGGCAAAACGCCTGGGCCGGCAAAAAAGGCGCGATCATCGGCGTCTCGCCCGGAGCTCTCGGTGCCTTCGGCGCCTGCCAGGTGCTCAGGCAGGGTGTGGTTTTTCTCGATATCACTCTGCTACAACAGCCCGAGATGTATATCGGTGGCGTGGATAAGGTGTTGGACGAAAACGGCAGCGCCGACGAACGGACCACGAGGCATCTACAGGGATTCGTAGACCGCTTCATGGAGTTCATCGGGTCGTAGAGATCGAGCTTGCACACACGGGCGAACGGGTGCCCGTGTGTGCAATGCAGAGGTGTCGACGGATGAGCTCTCGTTGGAGTGCCTATCGACTTTGAAACCGGATACTCAGTATGCTTCCCAGCCGGCGTCGGCGACGACGGTCGTTGCGTTGACGAATCCGGAGTCGTCCGAAGCCAGAAACAGCGCTATGCGGGCGATTTCATCGGCGGAGCCGGAGCGGGGGTTGGTGCCTAAGCCGACCGCTGCACGGGAGTAGCCGAACTCGCTTACGTTTTGCATGCCGGAGGCGATTTCGGTTTCCACCGCGCCCGGACAGATGGCGTTGGCACGAATGCCCTTCGTGGCGTATTGGAAGCCGACGTTTTTTGTGAGACCCACACAACCNNATGCGGTGCCGGCTCTTGAGCCGTTGATGCCGCCGACCGAAGCGGTGTTTACGAACACACCGTATTCACGGGGCAGCATCTCTTTGAGAGCTCTGCGCGTCATCTTCATAACTGCTGTAAGATTGATCGAGATCACGCGATCCCAGAGCTCATCGGTGAGTTCGGCCGCAGGCATCATATCGTCCATAATGCCGGCATTGTTGATGACGATATCCAACTTTCCTCCCTCGGAGACCGCGTAGGATACTGCCGAATCGATCGCCGCCTCGTCCGCAACGTCGCCCGTAAACGGCAATATCTTACCTGCTGATCCTGCGGCTGCGACTTCTGCTGCCAACTCGTCCAGGCGCTCGCGTCGCCGTGCGAAGGCAACCACCGTGGCACCTTCTTCGGCAAAAAGCCGGGCGATGGCGCGCCCCACGAACTNNCCCGTTACGATCGCTACCTTTCCTTCCAACTTCATCTTCGCTCCTCTCATTTCGCTTAATCCAAAACGGCCTGCTTCGAGGCACGGTTGCCTCCGAATACGAGTGAACCGTTCCTGTAAACTTTCCGGTAATCGGGCGCACTTCGCAACGACCTTCCGGCATACGGCTGCCTGATGGACCTTACGAAACACGCCGAATGGCCAGCGGTTTTTTAAACCCTGCGGACGGCCGGGCGATTTGAGACGGGACAAAAAACACCCGCGACGCGGAAATCTGCCGTCACGGGTGTTTTTGGAGGATAAGTCGATTCGTTTTGCGCTACGACAACAATTGCCCGATCGCCTGGGCGAAGTCCACCGGGTCGGCTACCGGTAGCCCCTCCACCATCAGTGCTTGGTTGTAGAGCACGTTGGTGAGCAAAGTCAGTCTGTCTTTGTCGTCCTTGTGCGCCGCCGCGAGTTTGGCGAATGCCGGATGTTCGGCGTTGAGCTCCAAGACGCGTTCGGATTTGATGCCGCCGCCGTCGGGCATGGCTGCGAGTACCTTTTCCATTTCCAGCGAGATGGGGCCTTCGGCGCTGATGCCGGCGGGCATGTCGGCCAGGCGGGTGGAAAGGGTCACTTTGGTCACCTTGTCGCCGAGTACTTCTTGCATGGCTTCGAAGAGATCGCCGTATTCCTTGGCCTTCTCCTCGGTCTCCTTCTTCTCTTCCTCGGTCTCGAGCCCCAGATCGGCACCGGCCACGTTCTTCAGCGGTTTTTCGTCGTAGGTATTCATGACGCCCATGCAGAAGTCGTCCACGTCCTGCACGCAGAGCAGCACGTCGTAACCGCGGGCGAGCACGCTTTTAACCATCGGCATTTTGGCGAGCATGGCCTCGTCCTCACCGGCGGCGTAGTAGATGGCCTCCTGCTCGGACGGTGCCGCGTCCAGGTATTCGCGTAGCGTCACCATCTTCTCTTCCTTGGCGGAGTAGTAAAGCAGCAGGTCGGCCAGCGTGTCTTTCAGCGAGCCGTAGCTGGTATAGATACCGTATTTGATGCCGCGACCGAAGCACTCGAACACGCCCTCGTAGGTCTCTCGGTCGTTTTCGAGCATGCTTTTGAGTTCGCTCGTGATCTTTTTCTCGATACGTTTGGCCATCGCGCGCAGCTGGTTGTTCTTCTGCAGGGTCTCACGCGAGATATTCAGGTCGAGATCGGCGCTGTCCACCACACCACGCACGAAGTTGAAGTGGTCGGAGAGCAGGTCGGGGCACTTTTCCATGATCATCACGTTGGAGCTGTAAAGCGCCAGGCCCTTCTCATAATCCTTGCTGTAGAAGTCGTAGGGGGCGTGCGAGGGGATGAAGAGCAGCGCGTCGTAGTTGAGCGTGCCCTCGGCGTTTATGGTAAACGAGGTTACGGGCGCGGAGAAATCATGGAAGTCGCTCTTGTAAAACTCGGCGTACTC
Source organism: Coriobacteriia bacterium (assembly GCA_003509825.1). Lineage (GTDB taxonomy): Bacteria > Actinomycetota > Coriobacteriia > Coriobacteriales > UBA8131 > UBA8131. The sequence continues at coordinate 7,226 of DOMT01000134.1, read as the reverse complement.
CTCATCGCTCACGTCGGCCTTGCGACGCTTCCAGATCGGCGTCATGGAGTTGAGGGTTTCAAGCTCCCGGTAGCTTTCGTACTCGATCTGATAGTCATCGCCGGCATCTTCGGGTTTGGGCAGCTCGCGTTGCTTGGTGACCTCCATGCGGATGGGGTAGCGCACGTAGTTGCTGTATTTCTTAACCAGGCTCTTGATCTCGTACTCCGAGAGAAATTGGCTGTAATCGTCATCGTCGGTGTCGGGTTTGAGGGTGAGAATGACATCGGTACCGTGGCCGTCGCGTTCGGCTTTTTTGATGTTGTAGCCGTCGACGCCGTTGCTCTCCCAGGCCCAGGCCTCGTCTGCGCCGTAGGCACGCGAGAGCACCTGCACCTCGCTTGCGACCATGAAGCCGGAGTAGAAGCCCACGCCGAACTGGCCGATGATGTCGATGTCATCGGCTGCGGACTTGGGTTTGGACTCTGTTTCGGTTTCGGAGTTTTCTGCGCCGTCAACCTGCGCCTCATCGTCGTCGTTGCCGCTTGTCGTCGCAACGGCCTTGAAGTCGGNNTGTCTTTCGCTCCTGTTTGAACTCGAGACTGCCCGAATGGGCGATGGTTCCGAGATTCTTATCCAAATCATCCTGGCTCATGCCGATACCGTTGTCGGAGATGGTGATGGTGCGCGTCTCTTTGTCATATGCCAGCGTGATGGCCAGCTCACCGCGCGTGATCGTCACCGTCTTATCGGTCAGGCTCGCAAGATACAGCTTGTCGAGTGCGTCGGACGCGTTGGAGATAAGCTCGCGCAAAAAGATTTCGCGATGGGTGTAGATGGAGTTGATCATC
>DOMT01000134.1:0-6364 GCA_003509825.1 Coriobacteriia bacterium | reverse complement strand
TTGCGCGTAATATAGTAGCGTTTCACAGCAGACTTGGCGGAGATTTTTCTGTTTTGTTAATTTAGGACAGCGTGTTTTGCGGGCAGCCGGTCTGTGGACAGACGGTATCAGGACAGCGTGTACGGTGTATCCTCGTAATCCGCAACGTAATAGCGGATGCAACGTAATAGCGGATGTTAGTCGTATCCGGGCATGGATGCAATGAGACGGTTTGTGATTTTTCGGGCAATCCGATGGTTTACGGGGGTTGGTGTAGGCCGAGGATAATGCGACTGCAAACATCTATTGACGCACCTCTCCCTATAACCTACACTGCATAAATTCGTATAAATATCCACAATGCTAGTAAACTCACAAGGGGGAAGGGGCTGATGCTCCGGTTGTGAACAACGGAGAAGGGAAGTCGCAATGAGCAATGCAGTTCCGATGGACAATCTATGTGTTCGCTGTGGGGCCAATCTGCAAAACGGTGTGTGCACCGGCTGCGGATGGGTGGCGGTGCAGGTCTCGGAGGCTACAGGACAAAACCCCACACAGCAACCCGTTACGGTGAATATAAATTACACCCCTGTACAGCCGATATCGATGCCGCCGCAAACCAAGACCGTCAATAAAGTCGTCTACATCCTGCTCATATTCTTCCTCGGCGTTCTGGGCGTACATCGCTTTTTGCGCGGTCAGGTGGGCATCGGAATCCTTTACATCTTAACTCTCGGTGGCTTCGGCTTCGCGGTGCTGATCGACTTCATCATCTCGCTTGTGAAGCTATCACAGTACCCGGGTACCGACCATTATGAGTTCACGTTCGTGCCGAGAGGGCATTGGGCGCGGTAAAAATCCGTCGATCTAAGTATAGCGAGGTGGATCATGGGTCTTGTCAGGGCTATCGGTGGTGCTGTCGGCGGGCAGCTGGCCGATCAGTGGCGTGAATATTTCTATTGTGAAGCGCTCAGCATTTATACCCTCGGCGCCAAAGGTGTGAAGCGGATCGATCCGCGGCGTAGCTCGAATGTTTCGGGGAGCGATAATGTCATCTCACAGGGCTCGATCATCGCCGTAAACGAAGGCCAGTGTGCGTTGATCGTCGAACAGGGTAGGGTGCTCGAGATTTGTGCCGAGCCCGGGGAGTATATCTTCGACAGCGAAAAAGAGCCGACGATTTTAACCGAGGGTTTCGACCAGGGTATCACCGAGAGCATTGCGGCTATCGGGCGACGTATAACTTTCGGCGGCGGCGCAGGAAACGACCAGCGCGTATACTTTTTCAATACCAAAGAGATCATAGACAATCGCTACGGCACGGTGAATCCCATTCCGTTTCGGGTGGTGGATGAAAAGATCGGTCTGGATATCGACATAGCGGTGATCTGTAATGGGATTTATTCCTATAGGATCAAGGATCCCGTTTTGTTTTACACGAATGTTTCGGGCAACTTCGATGACAGATTTTTGCGAGGCGTGATCGATGCCCAGCTGAAATCCGAATTACTCACGGCGCTTCAACCGGCTTTCGCGAGACTTTCACAAAGGGGCATCCGATACAGTGCCGTGCCGGCTTACACCGAAGACCTGGCCCGGTTTCTGAACGAAGAGCTTTCGGACAAGTGGCAAAAGACCAGAGGTATTGAGATCGTTTCCTTCGGGGTCAATGGGGTTTCCGCCTCGAAGGAAGATCAACAGCTTATCAAGGAGCTGCAAAAAGCAGCCGTTTTGCGCGATCCGGACATGGCGGCGGCGATGATGGTCGGCTCGCAGGCGGATGCGATGCGCGGTGCTGCAGAAAACGAGGGCGGAGCGATGCTGGGCTTCATGGGGCTTTCGGCAGCGCGACAGGCAGGAGAAGTGGATGCGCAAAGCCTCTATGCCCCGGGACATGCTCTGCGAGAGCCTGTGCCGGCAGTGGGTGACGCACCTCGACCTGTTTGGGCTTGTACCTGTGGTTTTGATGGAAATAAGGGAAAGTTTTGCGAGGAGTGCGGTGAGTCGAAGCCTATGGAGGGCGCCTGGACCTGTTCCTGCGGTGCTACGAACGGCAACAGGTTTTGCTCGGAATGCGGTAGCCCGAGACCCTAGGTTCGCTCTACTTCACGATCATCTCGTCGGGCAAAAACTTGTAAAGCATCTGCGATAGCTGTCGGATATCGAGGGGTTTTGAGATGAAACCGTCGAGGCCGGCGTTGAAGAACACGGTCTCGATGCCTTGGATGGCGTTGGCGGTGAAGGCGATGATGGGTACACGCCCGGCGGCGCCCGGGAACTGCCGGATCCGGCGCGTGGCTTCGATGCCGTCCATGACGGGCATCATGTGATCCATTAAAATCAGGTCGTAGCTATACTCCCGCGCCATCTGCACCGCTTCCAGGCCGTCGCAAGCCCTTTCCACCACCACCTCGTAAACTTCGAGCAGAGACTCGGCGATTTCGATGTTCACCTCGACATCGTCGACGACGAGCACGCGAGCCTCAGGTGCGGTGAACTCCAAAACGTCTTCAGCTGCGGAGGACAGATCGCCACGCGTACCGCGCCTAAGCGGCAGCATAACCGAGATCGTGGTGCCTACGCCGTATTCCGACCGCACCTCTATCTGCCCACACATCATTTCGATCAGCCGTTTGGTGATGGCAAGCCCGATCCCGGTGCCGGCAACATGTTTGTTGCGCACGGTGTCGAGCTGCTCGAACTCGATGAAGAGCTTACCGAAATCCTCGTCTTTGATTCCAACACCTGTATCGATGATGTCGAAGCGTACCATGCCCGCCTCGTCGAGTCGCGCGGAAAATGTCACCGTGCCCGAATCGGTGTATTTATAGGCGTTGTCGAGTATGTTGATCAGTATCTGACGGATGCGCTTCTCGTCGCTGCAAACGACCTCGGGCAGTTTTGTCTCGAAATCGACGATGAAGCCCAGACCCTTCTGTTCCATCATCACCTCGAACATATCCCGGAGGTGCCCGAGCAAAACCCCCAGGTCGAAGTATTCGTCGATCAAAGTCATCTTATCGGCCTCGATTTTGGAAAAGTCGAGGATATCGTTGATCAGATCCAACATGGCGATCGACGAGGAGCGGATTTTATCCAGGTAGTCCTGCTGTTTTTCATCCGTGGGGGTCTTCGAGAGCATGTCGGTGAGACCGATGATGGCGTTGAGCGGGGTACGGATCTCATGGCTGACGGTGGCGAGGAAGTCCGACTTGGCCCTGTTCGCATGCTCGGCCTCGCGCTGCGCCTGCATGTTTTCGGTCGTGTCGTAGAGTTGTATCAGCAGGCCGTTCTTCTTGCCGTCCGTATCGGTGAGCAGCACGGCACTGGCCGTGTAGTCGCNNCACTTCCTGCTCGATATGGGAAAAAGCCCTGAAGCGGGTTTCGAGCGTGGTTGCACCTGTTTTCACAGCACTGATCCCATCGGCGTTACCACCGATCAGCAGCTGCTCCACATCGTCGATGAACGGAGCGGGCAAAAAATCCTCCGTAAGCTCCCGTAGGCTTCGCCCTTTGATAAGCCCGAAAGTCGGCGGCAGGCCCCTGAAGGTGAGAAAAAGATCGGCGCAGAAGTCGATGACACCGTCGGCATCGAAGAATATAAGCATGTTGCTGCTGTGATGTAGCATCAGGCTCATGTTATGTTCGAGGCGCGAACGCTCGGCCAAGACGATCTCCGAGAGCAGGCGTTTGGATTCTTCGTTGGCGCGGCTGCGCTCGGCTAAGACGCGTTCTTTCTCCAATGCGCGNNATTTCTTAACCTCGAGCTCGAGTGCCTTGATCCTGTTTCGATCATCGACAGTCATATGCTGCCTCTTCCGTTCTCATGGAACCGAACCGGCTTGGATCCTCGCCGGCCATCGGATTTCCGTCCCCTTGCATTTCTCCTAAAGAACCACTGCGATAAACGTGCTGTTATGGGTNNCGTTAAAGAATCGGAACCGTCTTTACTTCCCACCGGGCATTGCTCTCCGCCGCAATAGGTGAAGGCGTGGGGTACCCCGCTTTCTGCAAGCGCATCCTGTAAAAGTTTCGCCTCGGCGTCGGAGTCGATTCCGAGAGAGAAATACCGTCCGATGCAGGAGTAGGCCAAAACCACCTGCGCGTTGTGCCTCGCGATATCCTCACTCAGCTGTGTGATGGTGGCTTTGCTGCTTTCCAGGATTTCCGTGGAATCGAAAAGACTCACGGACAAAATTGCACCTTCGGGAATATCTCCGCCACATACGGCATAACCCTCGGGCGTGACGGCGAACATCACCCTGATGACGGAATCGCTTCCATCATTATAGTCGACGAGGTAGGGATAGGTGTTGATGCCGGGAAACTCCCCTTCGTCATTGGGTTGGATACCGATGTTTTTAAGGAACTGCGAAACCGGCGCATCGTTGATGGTTTTGAGCAGACTGCCCTCACTGTCGGTGACCAGCCCCGTCTCCTCGAAGACCTTTCCGTAGGTGAGCGTCGCCAGGTAGAAGCGTGGCCGGATGTCGCCGTACAGGAGAATACAGGCCAGTCTGTCGGTATAGGCGGCGCCTTTGTAGATCACCCGGGCATCGTGATAATCGATGGTGTCATCGACCGCAATACCTCCGAAAACCGGCACGCCTTCGCTTGCAGCGCTCAAACCCCTGACAAAGAAGTCGGCACTCGCGGTTTGCACGAGGGGAGCGCAAGATAAAATCAGCTCCGGCTTTTCGCTGTGCGAGGCGGCTGCTTTTGCGTAAGTGGCTTCCACCGGCTTTTGATCGCTGCCGTCGACAGGCTCACTTAAGGCGACGGAAAACTCCACGTCGTCCGACGAGAGGACCATGACGTTGAGCTGATCCATATCCCCATAACCGATCAGGGAGGTTGCGATACTGGTCTGACCGACGAGATCGAAGGGCAGGGCTTCCTGTAGGGCCGCTACAACACCGCTTTCGATGAATGCGGGCAGCGCGGCGATTATCCCTACCGTATGGGTGCGGAGCGCCTCGAGGTCAAGCTGCTTTATTATCTCGGCAACGGCAGCATCGACATCGTCGATCTCCAATGTAAAAGCTTTTTGTACACTGAGCACGCGAGCACCTGATTCCGTCAACGAAAAATACAATAACCACCAATGATCACCACAAAATATGCAGCACGATACGGTGGGAATGAGCCTTTATACCTCAAACACAAAGCACTTTATCACATTGTAGTCCATTTCTTAACCTGTTAAGGAATGAATGCCGCAAAAGAGTGTTTGAAAAAACTTTTGACAGGCTGAAACGCGACGTTGCAAAAGATATTCGATAGCCTTGATTCATCCTGGTTCAGGTGGGCGCCGGCGCGCTTTTCGGTCTGCTGCTCTCGCAACTCGGCCGGCTGATCCGGGCGGTGGTTTTGTATCGTGATGCCGATGAGCACCAGTGCGGCGACGGCGATCCAGACGGACTGGCGCGAGAGCGACACCGTGAGAATCACCAAGCCGAGCACCATGTTCACCACGGTGGAAAGAAAACTCGTAACCATCGAAAACAGCTGGTTGTTGGCATCGGTGACGACCTCCTTGATGTACTGCTGTCCCAGACCGATGATTTTTTCCGCCGGCAAAAGCCCTCCATCTTCTTCGGCAAGATCAAAACGTCTGAAGCCCTCCTGCCCGGCCGAGGCATTGTAAGAACAGTATATTACTTCTCACGGTATTAGTTTTCCCGCTTTGCTATGGGCATTCGGGGGATGTGAGTTGTGAGGAGAATCGCTAAACTTTTATCCATAACTGTCGGGAAGTCATCGTTTACCTATGCATTACAAGAAAGGCGTGGCTTTTATGCACACAAACGGGTTTTCCATGGGGAGAAGGTGGCTGATCTTTGCCGTAGTATTCATGGTCAGTGTGCTCACCTCGTTTTGTATGTTTAAGGCTCCGCCGCTTTTTTATACGGAGTTCACCTCGGAGTTGGGCTTTACCGAATCCGACGTCGGATGGGTTGTATCGATGTTTTCCCTGGTCGGTGCGGCGCTGGCCTTTCCCGCCGGAGCCATACTGCGCAGGCTCGGTACAAAGGTGAGCTTGATTATCGCTGTGGTCAGTCTGATTTTGGGGGCGGGCCTCGGGGCGCTGGCGAACAATGCCGCTTTCATGCTTGCCACCCGCTTTATCGAGGGTGTGGGTATGGGCCTCATCTCCGTCGTGGGGCCGGCGGCCGTCGCTTCGATCATCCCCGCGCGTAAGTTAGGACTCACCATGGGTATCTGGAGCGTCGGCTTTTCCGGCGGTATGGTGGNNGGTGGTTTGCCGCCGTGCTCTGTGTGATCGAGTTGGTTTTGGTGATGCTGATTTATATCGAACCCGGCGGGAAGGCCGGATCCACCGTGCAGGCGGAGTCCATCGGATCGGCCGGACCCGACGGTCGGG
>DOMT01000222.1 GCA_003509825.1 Coriobacteriia bacterium | reverse complement strand
ATATAATTTGATTAATGTATTAGCACCATTTTGATAATACTTTCATTAATACTCTATCCGAAAGTATTTTCAACTATAAATTTCTTTAATTGATTAGAATGTTTTGCATGTTGGTAAACACCCCCCGAAACATGGGAGCCCGAACCAATCCACACACGGAGCAGAGCAAAAGACGGGGTGGGCAACAGCAGCACAAACTCCACGACAACAAACCATGTGCGGAGCGATGGAGGGAAGGGCGGTTTAAGGGTGGGTGGTGGGAACGCCCTTCCCTCCATCGCGAAGTTCCCCTACAGCTTCTCGACCTTCACCGCACACACCTTGAACTCGGGTGCTTTCGCGATATTGTCGAGGGCGGCTATGGTGAGCCAGTTGCTGTTGCCGTCCTGAAAGTGGAAGGGCATCCAGGTTTGGCCGGGCTTGGTTTTATCCGAAACCCTGGCGATGGTTTGGATACGCCCACGCCTTGAAGCCACGCTCACACGCTCACCGTCTTCGACACCCAAACAGGCAGCATCGGCGGTGTTGATCTCGATGAACGAACTGCCCTCGATCTCACTTAAACCCTCTACCCTACCCGTCATCGATTGGGCGTTGTACTGGGAGAGCACGCGACCGGTTGAGAGCACCAGCGGGTATTCCGCATCGGGTAACTCGGCGGAAGGCCGATACTCGGCCGTTGCAAAAACACCCTTGCCCTTGGCAAACGTATCCATATGCAACACCTGCGTGCCGGGATGGTCGGCGTGGGCACAGGGCCACTGCAGGCCGCAACCACCGTGCTCCGGGTGGTCGAGTCGAGCATGACTCACACCGCCGTAGGAGGGGGTGAGGCTCGCAATCTCGTCCATCACCTCGGCAGGAGTGAGGTAGGGCTGCTCGTAACCCATGCGATTCATGATCTCGATGAATATCTCGGAGTCGGGCTTGGTGTCACCCTCGATATCCACGGCCTTGCGCACGCGTTGTATGCGGCGCTCGGTGTTGGTGAAGGTGCCTTCCTTCTCCGCAAAACTGCGGCCGGGCAAGATGACGTCGGCGTACTTGGCGGTCTCGGTCATGAACAGATCATCGACCACGAAGAAGTCCAGAGCCTCCAACGCCTTGATGACGTGGTTGGTATCGGGGTCGGTGCGCACGGGATCCTCGCCGAAGAGGACGAGCGCCTTGATGGTGCCGTCTATCATGCCGGGGAAACACTCCGTGGCCTTGACGCCCTTATTCGGGCTGAGCTTCACGCCCCAGGCCTGCTCGAACTTCGCAATCACCTCGGGGTTTGCCACCTTTTGGTAACCGGGGAAGTCGTCGGGGCCGGCGCCCATATCGCAAGCGCCCTGCACGTTGTTTTGACCACGCAGCGGATTGACGCCGCCGCCGCGTCTACCGAGATTACCGCTGGCCATGGCGATGTTGGAGAGCGCCATAACGCCTTCGGTACCCGTGGAGTGCTCGGTTACACCGAGGCAGTAGACGATGGCCGCGCGCGGGGCTGCCGCGTAGAGCCTGGCGGCCGCTATGAGATCGCGTGCGTCAACGCCGCATATCTCGGCCACCCGCTCGGGAGTATAGCTCTTTACCAAAGCGGCGAGCTCGTCGATTCCCTCGGTGCGGTTTTTGATGTAATCCTCATCGATCAAACCTTCCTCGATGAGGATATGCATGATGCCGTGGGCAAAGGCCACGTTGGTGCCGGGCCTCAGCTTGAGGTGTATGTCGGCATGGGCGGTAAGCCCGATGCTGCGGGGGTCCACCACAATGAGCTGACAGCCGTTTTCAACGGCGGCGCGGATCTGCATACCGATGACGGGGTGTGCCTCTTCGGGGTTTGAGCCGATGAGCATGATGAGGTCGGATTCCTGCGTAACGTCATCGATGGAGTTGGTCATCGCGCCGCTACCGAGTGTGATCGCCAGACCGGCGACCGTGGGAGAGTGTCAAACACGTGCGCAGTTGTCGACGTTATTCGTCCCAAAGACGGTTCTGGTCATCTTTTGGAACAGATAGACGTCTTCATTCGTCGAGCGTGAGCACGCGAATGCTGCGATGGAATCACCTCCGTGCTGCTCTTTGATTTCGGACAGACGCGAGGTTACCAGCGTCAGGGCCTCGTCCCATGAAGCCGGCTCGAACTCGCCGGTCTGCTTATTTTTGATGAGCGGTGTGCGGATACGATCGGGCGAATCAACGAACTTATAGCTGGCAAAACGCCCCTTCAGGCAGAGCAGGCCTTTGTTCGCCGGGCCGTTTGCGCCGATGGCATCGATGATCTTACCATCCTTGACTTTGAGCTCCACCTGACAACCCACTCCACAAAACGGGCAGGTGGTGAGCGTGGTGGTTACCTCATCGGCACTATAGGTGGCCCGGGCTTTTTGCTTGATGGCCCCGGTGGGGCACACCTGCGCACAGTTGCCGCAGGATTCGCAGATGCTGCTCTCCCAACCTTCTCCGAAGGGCGCCTTGATGATGGTGCGCACACCCTTTTTGCCCGTGCGTAGCGAGTGGTTGTAGGCAGCAGTATTGCAGGCCCCCACACAACGCTGGCAGCGGATGCAGAGATTGGGATCGAAGCTGAGGAAGGGGTTGCTGTCGGCAAGCGGCTTGGGCGCGCCCTCGGCCTTAAACGGCACTCCCGTAACGCCGTACTCCTCGCACAGAGCCTTAAGCTCGTTGGACTCGCCGGTCTTCCAGGCAGCCTCACTGAGGCCCGAGACGATGAGCTCGAGGGCGATACGGCGGTGCGTGACGACGCGCTCGGAGGTGGTGGAGACCACCATACCTTCCCGAACCGTGGTCTTACACGCGGGCAGCGGATAGTCCATTCCCTCAACATCCACCACACAGATACGACAGGAGCCGATATCGTTGGTGTTTTTGATATAGCAAAGCGTTGGTATATGGATGCCGTTTGCGGCGGCGGCACTCAAGATGGTCACGCCCTCGGGCACCTCGAGTGTCCGGCCGTCGATCGTTAGCTTTATATTAGACATACAGTTCCCTGCCTCCTTCCTGGGTGCCGCAGCCGTAATGGTCGCAGCGCAGACATCTTCTACATTCCTGTTTAACTTCTTCTTCACTCATCCCGAGCTCCACATCCTCAAAATCGTGCTTGCGGATATGGGCGGGACGCTCTATCAGATCCACACGACCCATCGGAGTGCGGTCGTTTGCAAACGGCGCGGGAGAAGCGACCTGAGGAGCGAGCGTATGATGATAACCGAGATGCTCGTCGATGTTGCGCGCTGCCACCCTACCCGCCGCTATGGCCTTGATGACCGTTGCCGGACGGGTTTGACAGTCGCCACCCACGTAGACGTTTTCCAGCCCAGGAGCCTTAAGGAACTCGTCGGCACTGAATGCACCCCGCTGCGCCTGCATGCCGAACTCCTCGAAGGGTGCGGTGACGATATCCTGGCCGACCGCCATCAATATGATGTCTGCAGGGATGCGCACCTGCTCCTTATCGGCGTTTACCGGCACGGGGCGCCCACCCTTCACGGGGCCGATAAGCTGCGGCTGCGTGAGAAGCGCGGTGCAATGCCCGGCGTCGTTTGTTTCGATGGAGACGGGTGCAACCAAAAGCAGCATGTCGATGCCCTCGGCCATTGCGGCCTCGACCTCGGCGGCCAGCGCCGTCATATCTTCCTTGCGACGACGATAGGCAACTCCCACCGATTTGGCGCCGGAGCGCACGGCCGTTCTCGCACAGTCCATGGCCACGTTACCGCCACCGATCACCACGACCCGCTTGTCGGTGAAGTCGGGGTAGTTGCCGTCACCGATGCCGGCCAAGAGGTCCACCGCGGAAAACACTCCCTCGGCATCACTGCCTGGGATGTCGAGCGGTTTTGAAGTGTGGGCTCCGATGGCCACATAAACGGCATCGTAATCTTGCGAAAATTGCTGCATCTCATCGGCTCCGACAGGTGCCGCGGTGCGCACCTCGATGCCACCGACGGCCAAAATGCCGTTGATGTCTTCATCAAGACGCTTGCGAGGGAAGCGATAGGCGGGGATGCCGTACCTGAGCATGCCGCCGAGCTGCTCATGCGCCTCGAATACGGTAACGGCATGACCCATGCGCGCGAGGTAGTAGGCGCAGGTGAGTCCACTCGGACCACCGCCGACAACCGCGACCTTACACCCGGTATCGGGCCCGCGCTCCGGCACCGTCNNACCGGAACGGTGTCCGCCGGAGCCTTATCGACGGCGTAGCGCTTGATGCCACGGATGTTGAGCGGCGCATCGATGAGCATGCGGCGGCATTTGATCTCACAGGGATGCTCGCATACGAAGCCGCAGGCCGTCGGAAACGGATTATCCTTGCGCACCATATTGACGGCACCGGCATAGTCTCCCTCACCTACCAAGGAGATATAGCCCGGCACGTCTACGTGAGCCGGACACAGGCTTTCGCAGGGTACGGTCTGCTCGATGTCTCCGAGGCAGACCTTGTTGTTGATATGACTCTCATACTCGTCGGCAAAGGTCGCTATGCTCTCCAAGAAGATACGGGCGGCCTCGTAACCGATGGCACAGTCCGAGGTGTCCTGTATCATCTTGGCAAGCGCTTTGATTTGCTCGAGCATGCTTTCGTCGGCCTGACAGAGCACCACCTTCTCGAGCAGAGCTGCGAGTTGGGGCAAGCCGTCGCGACAGGGCACACACTTGCCGCAGGTCTGTGCGGCAGCTGCTTGCAATAAGGAGAGTTGCAACGCAAGCGGACACATACCCGGAGGCGTGGCCTGTATGCGTCGCGTATAGGCTTCGAGGTAACCGGTGAGTTTCGCATCCGCGTGCGATTTGGGTGCGATCGATAGTTTTGCCACGTTTCCTCCAATGGTAAAGCCGCCCATGAGGTGCGGGTGACGAGGGTCAGAGGTTTAAGGGTTCAATATAATATCTTATTTACCGTTATGAAAATCAATTAATGTTTTTGACTTGGCAATCGGCCGTATCCCCGGGGACGAAAGGCGGCTTACGCGCGGCTACTCCTGATCCATAATTTGAAAAACGGGTCGTCGAACCCATAGCTTTCCTCTTTGATGAGAAACCCCTGGACCGCAAGCCGCTTCAACGCGCTATAGGCGGTACTCGTAGGTATGCCGGCTTGTGACACGCTCCGGCCCGTGGCAAGCGTGATCAGCAATTGCCGGTCTGTTTTGTTGAGAGTACCCCACAGCCGCTCGTAATCATTGTCGTGGAGCTCCACAATCTGCCCGCTTATGGTTGTAATGAGGTTCTCCCGATAGTTGTTGCGCTCCAAAAATGCATAGCAGTAAAAGCCCAGTTGCTGAGTGTAGTAAGGATGGCATTCTGTGAACTCGAGAACCTCGCCGGCCACTTCGGCACTCTTTTTTGTCACTTCGGAGAGCCGCTCTTCCAAATACTTCCAAAAATCTTCATAAGGTATTTTTTCGAGCGTCATAAGGGCTGCAAAGTGATAAAACGGAGACTTCTTTATTTCAAACATCCGGCGCATCATCGACTCCGCACTACCCATGAGAATGTAGTTGATGTTCGCGTGGTGCTGCATTATCGAACGAAGCTGTTTTGAAAGCGTTTTTCCTAGCGAGTCGATTTCTTGGAATTCATCGAAAACAACGATAGGGCGCTTGCCACTGTCGCCGCTTTTTTCAATGAGATCCAGTACATCTTCAAGCGTTGCAAAATTGTCCGCAGCGGATGGGGAAAATGAAACGCCTGCCTCGTTGGTGAGTGGATTTATCTCTATCGTGGGGATAATCCGAAAATTCGCCATCAAATGTTTCATGCGCTCCCAGGCATTGACCTTGAGAAACCGCTTCATCAGCTGCGTCGCCATATCGGCCACACCGGTAACCAATTGCAAATCGAGATAGACGGCCGGCCTGTCGAGCGTACTTAAAACTTTTTTTATCAATGACGTCTTGCCATAGCGACGGGGACTGATAAGCACCAGATGGTTATTGCTATCGAGAAAGGTTGCGATTTCACGGGTCTCGTTTATGCGGTCGGTGAAATAGTTGCCTTCTGCAACGGACCCGAATTTGAACGGATTGCCCATCTTAAGCCCTTCATTGGGGGGTGTATCGGTACTACGAAATTTTTCGTTACGAAATTTTTCGTAGTACTGACCAAGCTTACTGCATCCTCCCGGGCGAGTCAAGGTTCAAAATTATCCAAGAGCGTCTCTGCAGCGCTTCTCTACGGGCGGTGAAGCGGCCCGATACTTCGGGCAACTGTTGAGCGGACGGCGTCAGGCGTTCATCTGTTTGGTGAGCAGGTCGGCGTGCTTGAGCTCGTCGTGTTGCCCCGTTTGGCACCGCTATGGCGCTTGTCTCATTTATGCCGAAAATAACTACTTTCCGCAGTGTTTGATTACAAGATCAGGTCTTTCGGGCCGGACCTCGACACGCACGATTCGCTCGAGCATAAAGCCCGCTATCTCCTCGTTGGTAAAACTCGCTCCCGTTTCCCTCTTTACCCCAAGACGTATTTTGTCGATCACTTCTTTTGTGAACAGGCGCTTGATTAAGCTCTCAGCCGACACGGCCTTTGCCTTTTTACACCACTGTTCGAGCTCCTCCTTACGCGAGGCTTCCTCCGACAGCAGGTAGAATAGTTCCGACTTTTGCTGTGGCTTCATGCTCTCATCGTTGATCGAAACGGAAAGCACCAAAAACGGCTCCGGCGCGGTTTTATTGTGTTTCTTCGTCGGCTCAAGATAATAAACCTGCCAGTCGTTACCGTTCGTCAAAACGACCCAGGGTATTCCCTCGTTTCTTGCGTAATCGCGTGCCTGACGAAGATGGTTTTCATTGAGCCGCAGGCCCACCTTCTTTATCTCAATGACGGCGTAGATATAATCGTTGTCCTTGGCATCTTTTTTCTTTATCAGAATGTCGGCATAGCCTCCACCTATAGAACTTTCTGCGGTTAGATTGTGGTATTTATCCCAGCCGAGCATAGCAACCAGAATATCCATGACAATGGTCCGGGTATCCGCCTCGCCAAAACCCTCGGTCCTGGCCTTCTCGAGGATTCTGTTTGCCTTTCTCATCTCGCTCTTTATTCTATCGAGCACCTTCTGGTTGATTGCCATCTCCTACCCCATCTCTCAATAACCTGCCACCCTTCATAGATGAATGAATAATATCATTATGTTATCTAAATTGACAGTATGTGATACCTCGCGTCAATGTGCCGACTATGCCGGTGTTATTAAAATGATTGCGTGCTCGTTCCGTGGTTTACCTCGATGGGGGTTTTGCCGACCTTCCGTAAGCCGGTGGACGATATGAACGAGGTCGACGAATATGAGCTCGCACTCAAAGACACCCTCGCTTTAATCGCTGCCGAAGCAAGGGTATCTTCAGTACAAGTGACGACTTGACCGACAGGTGGTTTAAGGCCGCTCGGAAGAGCTGATGCTACTTCTTAGCCACCGGAACCTGGATCTCGGTCAGCCAATCCGCTGTGTCGCTTTTGTTCCAGATGCCGTTGATGTAGCTTTCGCGCACGTTGTCGATGATCTGATAGCCGTTTTGCTCCACCCACTGCATTGCAAAGGCGTAGGCCTCACCCAGCGTCTCGTAGGGGCCGCGATGCAGCACCGACACCACGGTGACGGCGGGAATGTCCTTGAACGTGAAACCCTCGCCGTCCACTCCCCTCTCCACCACTGCCTGACAGATCTCCACATTGATGTCGGTGTCGCGGTACTCACCGTCCAGATAGACGTTGAAGCAGTAGTCCGGCTCCATGCATTTCAGATCCGGGTTCACCGCGCCGACCTTTGCGGCGAGCGCAGGCATGATCTCATTGAGCGCGGCGTAGTCGGGGATGGTGTAGCGTGCCGAGAAAACCGTGTAGGACGGAATCTCCTTTATCACTGCCTGGTAATTCATTTTTTGACCCTCTTTCCTTGTTAGGATGTAATGATTGAGACGAGAGAGTCGGTCGGTGGTGCTTTGCACCTCATCGGTCAGCTCGGCCTTGCGCTGCTGCAAAATCCCCTCGATGTTGTGGCCATCAACGATCTCGAAAATCTCGGAGATGGAAAAGCCCATCTGGCGCAGTGCGACGATTTCGCTCAACCGTACGATCTGGTCCGTCGCGTAGTAGCGGTAGCCGTTCTCCTCGTCCACATGGGCGGGGGCAAGCAGCCCCACTTCGTCGTAATGACGCAGCGTCTTGACGGTCACCCGACCCAGTTTGGAGAACATACCGATACGATGCATGAAACCGCCTTCCTTGTCTGTCGCAGACCCAATCTACATCCTCCCGCTACAGGAGAGTCAAATGTTGTTTTACGATGTGGGCGAGGGTTTACCCACACAAACCGCTCGCTCTGCCACAAACGTGTGATGAAAGGCCTCGAAAGCCGCCTCGTCCTCGACGAGATCGAAGGCCTCGCAGCACTTCCATGCGCCACCCTCCGCTCCGAGAGCTCCCTGTTCCAGCTCCAGTGCCATGAAGGCGTCGGGTGCCGAACCGTCGGGCAGCGTTAAGCCGAAACGGCTCGCGGGCCCGAAGCCGAACCTGTTGTAATTTGGGCACCCCTTCCGCCTTGAAGGTCTCAAACGCCGCGAGCGTCACCTCCTCCACCGCCCGCCGGTCCTGCGCGCGCTCCAAACGGAGAGTGAGCCGGGCTCTGGTGGTACAAGCCCGCACGAACTCGCCTTTTGCTTCCGTGTAAGCGTCACGATCATGTTCGTATTTCACCGCCAGTTCGCGTTTAAGCGCCTCATACTCGTAGGCAGCCTGCGGGTGTGCGGAGAGATAATCGCGAAAATAAGGCTCGTCCCGGTCACCGACTTCGCGGATGTGCAGGTGAAAGACCTTCTCCGCAAAGCCGTCCGGCGTATATCCCTTGTTCCAGTCCGAGCGCCTGTCGGGCGCTGTCCGCTCTGCCATCAACAGCCAGCCTGCATCTGAAAGCAGCGTTTTCAGGACGGCAAGGTCGCAGGTCGGCGACACTTGCAGCAGGATGTCCACGATCGGCTTGGCGGTAAGCCCCCTCACCGAGGTACTGCCGATGTGCTCGATACCCACCACCTTGTCACCGAGCAAATCGAGCAGCGCAGCCGCTTCCGCTTCATACCACTCGACCCATGCGGGGTTATATTTCTCAAGTCGGATCGGAAACAACTGCCACAACTCCTCCACCTCGATACCCCGTTCGACAAGGCCGACGACGAACGCCTTGTAGCTCCCGAAAACATCACCCAAGCCGTCGGCGAAAAGCTCATCGCTCGGCTCGATGTCCGGGTCCCGCAATAACTGTTCCGTCTCCATGTCCGACTCCTCCCTTATGCCCATAACTTATCAAACCCCCATCGTTGCGACACACTTCATAACACTGCTCCCATAGCAAGTTCCCAGGCCCTCTTGGCCATCTAGGAAATCGCCGTTTTATTACTATAGCTGGCCCCTATCATTTTGAACGGGATGAAAAATCTCTCTCGTGTGGCAGCCCCAACGCTACTATAAGTGGAAAATCTCTCGCCGACAGAATGGCATGGGCAATACATCGCTGCTTTCCAGTGTAGCAGGGAAAGCAGAGTGGTGTCCTACGCGCTTTTTACGCCATACCCCGTCACACGCCCTCCAAGTCGAACGACGGAATAAAGCTCTCCTCCGCCGCACCGCCCTCCTGCATAAAACTATTGGTAATGCCGAGCCCCAGTGCAAAGTCGATGAGCTCGCTGTATTCCTCCTCGGCTACCCGCTGCCGGAGCGAATCGGGTGCCCCTTGAAGCGGTGTGAATTGGCTCATCAGCGAGTAGCAGACCTTGTTGCCGGCGATCTCGAATGCCCGATCAAGAACCCGTTTCGAGTCCTCGAGTTGTCCGGGGAGCAGCAGGTGACGTACGATAACGCCTCGTTTGAGGATACCGTCGTCGTCGAGTTCGTATTGCTCGCACTGCGCTACCATAGCTCGCAAGGCAGCGAACGCAACATCGGGGTAATCGGAAGCTTGTGAGTATCGAGCCGCCAAACCGGCGGACGCATATTTGAAGTCGGTGAGATAGATGTCGATGTGATCGGCCAGCATCTCGATCGTCTCGGGCAGTTCATAACCGCCGGTATTGTAGACGATGGGGGTGGTGAGTGGCCCTTGCAAACCGTGCACCAAATCCAGAGCCTCGATTATCTGCTCGACGTAATGCGTCGGCGTTACCAGATTGATGTTGTGCGCACCCTGCTCCTGTAGCTCCAGGAATATCCCTGCAAGACGCTCCACGCAAATCGCCTTACCCGTCTTCCCGCGTGATATCTCCCGGTTTTGGCAATACGAGCACCTAAGTGAACAGTTGCTGAAGAACACCGTGCCGCTGCCCCGCGTGCCGCTGATCGGCGGCTCCTCCCAAAAATGCAAGGCTGCGCGGGCAACGATGAGCCTGTCGTCGGCACCGCAAACCCCACGCTTGCCCGCGCCTCGACGAACACCGCAAAGCCGGGGGCACAACCTACATCCGCCGCCTTCGGGTTTTATAGTTTTCATTGCGGTGACTTTCATAAAACCATTATGTCATTGGTTCAAGGATTTCGGAGCCACGCAAAGACTCCATCCCATACATTGCAGCATATCGCACTAGGCTACGGGGACGAAAACGGGCTGATATCCGCATCGATTCCGAAGCAGCAACGGCTATCCCGGCTCGCCGGAAGGAATCACCTGCTCTTCAGGCACCTTTGATCATCTCCGCGAGAACATCCTGTGCGATGGGCTCGGATGCCACCACTTCTAAAATCGAAGCGGATGCATTTATCTCACGTAGTCGGGAAGTTACCTGCCCTCTCACCGCCTCGTCCACCAGATCGACCTTGTTGAGTAGCAGCACATCTGCCGTCTTGGGTTGTTTGCCGATCAGCGGGCTGATCTTTTCGAGCACCGAGAAACGTGCAGCGTCAACCAAAACAACGGTGAGTAGGCCCTCCAAATCCGTGATCGCTTTGCGCAGCAGATCGGCGGCGCTTTCGGGTATGGCAAGCCCCGTAGCCTCGATGATCAGCCATTCGGGATGTACCGTGGCTTGCAGATCACGCACCGCATCCACCAGCTCACCGGCGAGCGAGCAACACACGCAACCCGAAAAAAGTTCGCGGAGTTGGATACCGCCTCCGGCACCCCCGGCACCCACCCCAGCCAAGCCGGAAAAGACGGAGCTATCCACACTCACCTCGCCGATTTCGTTTTCGAGAATCGCCACCTTGGCAGTAGCGATTCCCGGCGGCGCGGAACTATCGGTTTGCGCAGCGATGTCAAAATCCTGCTCCGTAGAGCAAACCCCCTCCGAAGTGGAGGCGGCGGCCGGGGTTGCCCCCTCCGCCNNCTACCCTCCCCCGCAGGAAGAGCAGCCAGGTACGTTGCCAATTGGATCAAGAAACTGGTTTTACCGGCCCCCAAAAAACCACTGAGTAGAATGATTCTCAAAATACTCCTCGCCCGCCGCCTGTATATGCGAGATTATTTTACGCGAACGACGGGTTTGATCAGGTCGGCAGGCTTGTCTTTCATCAGCGCCACGGCCTCTTCGATGTGCTCGAAGCCTTCGAAACGATGGGTGATCAGCTTGGAGGGGTCGAGGCGTCCGTTAACCACCATGGCCGAGAGCTTCTCCATACGCAGGCGCCCACCGGGCATCAGGCCGGCGTGGATGGTCTTGTGGCCCATGCCCACGCCCCAAGCCTCGCGCGGAATCTTGATGTAATCGCCGCTACCCAGGTAATTCACATTGCCGATGGAGCCACCGGGCTTGAGCATACGGACCGCGGTATCGAAGGTATCGACGTTGCCACCGGCGATGAGCACACGATCCACACCCTTGCCACCGGTCTTTTCGAGAATCTGCTCGTGGATCGGGCCCTCTTTATAGGAGATGATGTCGGTGGCACCGAACTCGCGGGCGACCTTTATGCAGTTGGGACGGGTGCCTACGGCATAGAGGTTCGCAGCACCGCGCAGCGCGGCACCGCCAACGGCCATCAGGCCCACCGGACCGATACCGATGACGCACACATCGTCACCGAACTTAACACCGGCCATCTCGGAAGCATGAAAACCGGTGGGCATCATGTCGGAAAGCATACAACCGGTCTCGGGCTCCATGCCCTCGGGCAAAAGCGCCAAATTGGCGTCGGCCTCGTTGATGTGGATAAACTCGGCGAACACGCCGTCTTTGATATTGGAGAACTTCCAACCGCCGAGCATGCCGCCGGAGTGCACCGCATAGCCGGATTGAGCCTCGAGCGAGCCCCAGTCGGGAGTGATGGCCGGCATGATGACGACATCGCCGGGCTTGAAGGCCTTGACCAACGAACCGACCTCGACGATCTCGCCGACGCCCTCATGTCCGAGAATGAGGTTATGCCGATCCCCGATGGCTCCCTCGTAAACGGTATGGATATCGGATGTACACGGAGCTAAAGCAACCGGCGTGACGATTGCGTCGAGCGGTCCGCACTCGGGACGCTCCTTCTCGATCCACCCTGCCTTGTTCAGCCCCAACATCGCGTAAGCTTTCATAAAAACTCCTCTCGATTAGTATCGGTCTTTCGGCTTTCGCGCTTTGTGCGCTTGTCCAACCCTTACCGCCACTTAGTCTATCCTGTAACTCAAGACAATCTCGTTGCCGGTTGCAAGAGCAATCGCCAAATGAGGAATGCAGAGGTTGAGCGGTGTAAATGCAGCGTTAGCAAGCTCCGAGCGGGGCGTTTTATCGTCTGAACGGTTGTTGTGCATTATGACAGCATGGGTGCTTTTGCCGGCGCTTTCAAGGTCGCTTTCATGCATCAGTGCCTCGGTAAGCACGGCGTCGTGCTCCGTAACGGTAATCTCGCTTGCCGCTGAATCTGCGGCGATCGCAAACACACCGTCGCCCGCAAACCACGCGTACGGCATGCATTCCTGCAAAAACGGCCCGTGCGAACAATCGTCCGTACCGCAACCACAGCTGAAGTCGTCGGTCATACCGGGAACGATATAGCTGAGCATCCGCTCCGCATCCAAGATGACCGTGTCGTCATCAAGTCGAGCTTGCAAGGTGGCGGCGATTTTCCCCGAAGCGGCCAGCACGACCTTACCGATATCGGAGTGGGGCGAATCCGAGGCGCGCAGCACAAAAGGGTGACTGCTTTTGGCACAGGCTAGCTGGCACGAAAGCAATAGCGGCTCATCTTGCCCGAACACCGCAACAGCCTCCCCCGGTGCCAGCAGGCCCAACTCGGTCTTCTCGATCAGATGCGCACCCAAGAGCTCGGAGACGTTCCAAATCTGCCGATAGGTAAACGGCTCCCCATCGGTCGCACGCATCACAACATTGCCGGGGCTGTGCAGGGCGTGCACCCTGAAAGCATCGAGCAAGAGCATCTTCCACCACCTTCCCGTTTCTGTGTTGACCGGGAGGCGGCGGGGCAAACGGCATGAACCACACTACCCCGAGGACGTCGGCCCGGCCGACCTATAAACTTTTGTAACTACGATGGTCTTTGTAATTGCCGAGAAAGCCCGCGAACTCCGCAGACATATCCGAGTTCGAGCTGCGCCATTCGTTGTGCGCCACTATAGACGATTCGAAGCCGTAATAGGCATCGATGTAGGCGATGAGTCGGTCGAGCGCCTCAAATTGGGCGGTCGGGTACTCGCCGGGCGCATCTTACATGTCCTGCCCGACGGCCGCGTCAAACTCCAGGGATCCGGTCGCACTAAAATCCAGGCCGTTTTCGGAACTCGCCCGAACCACCGGGATAATCGTGGCGACAAGTGCTGCAACCAGCACCGCTATGGCAACGACGATGAGAATTGTTTGCTTTTTGTCCCGCATGAAACCACTCCCCGACATTCAAAGGGATCGCCCGTCAAGGA
This sequence comes from Coriobacteriia bacterium, assembly GCA_003509825.1. Lineage (GTDB taxonomy): Bacteria > Actinomycetota > Coriobacteriia > Coriobacteriales > UBA8131 > UBA8131. The sequence goes on along the minus strand of DOMT01000222.1, from coordinate 249 downwards.
ATCATTCTACACCTCTGCCCGACTATGCGGCACGGTCTCGCCCACGCCATGAGTGGCATCGCTCGTATCAGGCCAGGGCCTGCTGCACATCGTCTTCGAACTGAAACAACGTGCATCCGCCCTTATGGTTGAGCGCCTCGGCGGCGCTGATCTCGCGCACCTTCTTGAAGAAGTCGGAACGCAACACCTCGAGCAGTGACTGCTTTTGCAGGTTCATGTCGGAATAGGGCGAAAACGGGCAGGGCTCCG
>DOMT01000089.1:6997-10065 GCA_003509825.1 Coriobacteriia bacterium | reverse complement strand
CCTTCGGCCTACACATGAGAAGCATCATTGGGTCCTGTCTGCAAGAGTAAACGCAACGGTGTTGCAGTTAGAAATTCAACCTACCAAAAATTTTGGAGCATACCTACCGAAATTCCTTATACACCCTTCATAGCAGGGCGTGAGCATGTGGCTCGAGGTCATTTTGATTTACGGGGCATGTGTCGGCAGCTACTGCTTGTATGTTTAAGCGGGAGCTCCATGCCCTATCGATGGCGCCTGAAATCCCTAAAGGGGAAAAAAGTGTGGGATTTGTACGATTGTGTTGTAGCGAAGCCTTCAAGTCCGGTACACTATCCCGCGTCGCATTTTCGATTATCCCCGCGACGGACAGGCGCGATTAGCTCAGGGGGAGAGCACTACCTTGACACGGTAGGGGTCATTGGTTCAAATCCAATATCGCGCACCATCGAACTCTCATCGGCAGGAACCTCAATCGGTTTCCTGCCGATTTGTCGTGTGGGCATGTGCAGCATGGCCCGGTTACAGTAAGCGTATCGTGGGATGGGATGTGAAAATGATTGTGAGTGACGTTATCGTGATAGGCGGGGGAGCTTCGGGCCTCGTTGCTGCCATTGCCGCTGCCCGCGAGGGTGCTTCGGTTATTCTGCTCGAAAAACAAGATAGGGTCGGCAAGACGATACTTGCAACCGGTAACGGTCGCTGTAATCTGAGCAATACGGCGATCAAGCGGTATGAGGATTGCGATACGGGAGGGATCGACTTCTACAACAGCCCGTTTTTCGTCGCCTATCAACTCGGCGTTTTCGACTGCGAGCGGATATGTGGGTTCTTCAAAGAGATCGGCCTGCTGACGATAGTCGACGAAAAGGGCTGGGTCTTTCCCCGGACGCGCCACGCCGGCTCGGTTGTGGACGTTTTGCTACGGGAATGCGAAGAGCTCGGAGTCATTATGCACACGAATTACGAGGCGGAAAGAATAGTACCGGAAAAGGGTGACAGGGAGGACCCCGGTTGTCGGTGGAGTATATGGGGTAATCAGAGCGGCTCGGGGTGTATATTCAACACACGATCACTCGTCGTCTGCTCCGGAAATCCCGACTCCGTATACGATCTCACCGTCGATCTCGATATAGCCGTGCGCAGGCAAGAGCCCGTACTCGGGCCTTTGCCCGTCGACCCCGCGGTCATACGCGGCCTGGATGGCGTGCGTGTGAATGCATGTGTCAGCCTATATGCAGGAACAAAGGAACTCGCGCGCGAGGAAGGCGAGGTTCTCTTTAAGAAGCAGGAACTCTCGGGCATCGTGGTGTTCAACCTCAGCCGTTTTGCTACGCCTCGGAATCAGCTGCGTTTGGATATGTTTCCCGAGTATTCGGCCGGGGATCTGGAACAGATTTTTCTGCGTCGGGTTGCGAGATCGAATGCCCTCGAGATCAGGCGGACGACCGAGCCTGAAAGCTCATTGGAAAGCGGCTCCCGACCGATAGAGCCGATGCCCCTTTCCTGCCTGTTGAAGGGAGCCGTTCATTCACGCGTGGCTCAGGCGGTTATCCGAAAATCGGGGCTCGACCCTGCGGGGGATCCGACTCCGGAGGCGATTCGAAAGGTTGTGAGGGTACTCAAGGATTTTCAAATCCCTATCACAGGCGGCGTGGATAAAAACAGGGCGCAGGTGATGAGGGGCGGCTTGTCGACACGGGCTTTCGATCATGTAACCCTGGCGTCGCAGCTGCATCCTTCGCTTTTTGCCGCCGGCGAGTGCTTGGACGTCGACGGAGCGTGCGGGGGGTTTAACCTGCACTGGGCCTGGGCGTCGGGTCTGACCGCCGGCAAAGAGGCGGCCCGGAGTGCAAAAACTGCTTACCTGATAAACACTTAGGAAACACATGGAGAAACTCTCGACTTGTTTTCACAATTAAGACCACGATGATTTAAAATGTCTTTTGCATTTTACGATGACTTAGGAGTAGTAATTGGAATTCTTTGCGCCCCTGGCAACCACCGATGGCTGGATCACCCTCGTCACCCTACTGTTTTTGGAGCTGGTGCTCGGTATCGACAATCTCGTCTTCATCGCTATCACCACCAACAGATTACCTGAAAACAAACAGACGCTCGGTAGACGCGTCGGTTTGATGGGCGCGTTGATCATGCGCATCATACTACTCTGTTTCGCGGCGTGGATCGTCAGCCTGCAAGGGACGATCTTTGCACTGCCTTTGGAGCCCGGCATCATCGATCCCACGATATCACCGCGCGACCTGGTTTTGTTGGTGGGCGGTGTCTATCTGATCTACAAGGGTATCATCGAAATCAAGGAGAAGATCTCCTACGATGAGATTCGTACCCACAACGACCCTGCGGAAAGTGGAAATAAGAAGCGTATCGGCATGGTGCAGGCGGTTGCCACCATCATGGTGATGGATATCGTGTTTTCGCTCGACTCGGTTATCACCGCGGTGGGTCTCAGCGGCCAGCTGGTCATCATGATCCCCGCTGTCATGATCGCCGTAGCCATCATGATCATCTTCGCCGACCCGATCGCCAACTTCATCAACAAGAACCCCGAAATGAAGATACTGGCTTTGGTGTTCATCATCGCCGTCGGAGTCAAATTGGTGGTCGAGGCTTTGGGCGTGCATCTGGTGGTTGAAGGCAGCGACGCCGAGGTGTTGGACATGATGCTCTACGCCGCGATGCTGTTCTCCCTGGTAATCACTTCGATTCAGATGATCTACAACAACCGTCTGCGCAAAGTACACATCGAAGCCGGACTGTTCATCGATCCGGATGAGGCCCATGGGCAACGATACGTTCTCGTGGTCGATGGCGAGGAAAGTAAGGCGGAACTCGAAGAATCCGATGCCCTCAAGGAGATCGAAACGCAGGAAGACGCCTACTTACCGCCCTCGGATTCGAGGGCGGTAATACGTTTGTACTCTTTTTCGGTGATGACGAATCTGGTGGCTCTGGGTAGGATTCGCGCTTCGAAGGGCGTTTGGTCGCTGTGTACCTCGCCGTCATACTGGAGTTTTACGGCAGGGGTCGATTCGATGCGCACGTTTTTGGTCCTATAGGTGCCGATA
>DOMT01000089.1:4355-6963 GCA_003509825.1 Coriobacteriia bacterium | reverse complement strand
GGAAGAGTGCTGCTTGAGTACCACGACCTCCAATAGACCGTCGCGGGCGTCGTTGGCGTGGGTGATGGATATGTCGGGGTGGATCTTGGAGAAGTTCATCGCCATGACGGCGATGGCCTCGGTTTTCACCGTTTCATCGTCGAGGTGGATGGTAAACTCGGCCACTTTCGCCGGGCTTCCCAGCGCGGAGAAAATATAGGCGCTGCTCCCGAAGGCTTTTTTAAGCGGCTTGGAGTTCTCCATGATAGTGGCGTCGTACCCCGCTCCTCCGCTGATCATAAAGCCTCGGCAGATTTTGCCTGACGGAGAGTCGTAGACGATCTCGCCGAGATCGAAGTCGAGCGTGTGGCCCGCCCGCACCATATCCACGAGTGCGTGCGGACCTTCGGGCTGATCGAGGTTGACGGCGATGAGATTGCTGGTGCCGGCGGGGAAGGGCAGTATCGGAATTCCGGTGGAGCGGAGCGCATAACAGACCCCCGCGATGGTTCCATCTCCCCCTGAAGCCACGACGAGGTCGAACATCGCCGCATCGGCGAGTAGCAGATCAACGGGTGTGGTTCCGTCGGTACTCCGTACGATCAGTTCATCACCATCGCGTGAAAGTTTGCGCATGAAATCGAAAATCGACCCATCCTGGAGTCCGGATTGCAGATTATTGATGATCAGTACCTTCATCGTCGATAACTTTCTCTAGAGTTTTACTTCTCTTATATGCCCGAGTATTGATTCGATACGGTTAGTGATACCATGATACCGTACGTTTGGACATGGCAAATGGGGTAATCGGTTTGTATATTGACACTCAAGAGCAGTTGAATGATTTCATAGCTCGTTGTTCAAAAGCGGATTTTATTACAGTAGACACGGAATTCCTTCGAGAAAAGACCTATTATCCGAAGCTTTGTCTGATACAGATAGCCACTTCGGAGGTCGAGGCGATCATCGACCCTCTGGGAGATCTCGACATCAAGGCGTTGGCACCCATCTTTTCAGACCCCGCGATCACCAAGGTGTTTCATGCGGGTGACCAGGACCGGAGCATCCTCTACAATGCCCTGGGAGTGATCGTCAGGCCGCTCTTCGACACCCAGCGTGCGGTGATGTTGCTCGGGCTGCCCCAACAGATGAGTCTGTCGAGCATCGTCAAACGGTTTTGCGACGTCAACCTCAAGAAAAGCGAATCCTTCTCCGATTGGTCGCAAAGACCTCTCACCGATAAACAACTTTCCTACGCCCTGGATGATGTGCATTATCTGCCTGAGATATACAAGCGGATAGTGGACGATCTCAAACAAGCGGGCAGGCTCGAATGGTTTTTGGAGGACGTGAGGTCCTTCGAGGAAATTGAAAGCTATGAGCAGGATAAATACGACGTCTGGAAGCGCCTTAAAGGCATCAGCAGCATCAAGGGGCGTAGTTTGGCCGTCGTGCGTGAAGTGGCCGCCTGGCGCGAAACCGCGGCACAGAAACGCGATCTACCCCGCAAATGGATACTTTCCGACGAGTTTTTGGTGGAGGCGGCGCGTAAGTTGCCGAGAAGCACCGATGAGCTCTACGAGATCCGTGGTATGAAGGAGCGTTTGAATGAACGGCTTTCGGCGGAGCTGATCGAAGCGGTGGCCAAGGGAAAGGCCACGCCCGAATCCGAGTGGCCCCAGCGCGAGCAACCGGTGATCACCGGTTTCGGCGCCGCTGCCACGATCGACATGCTCTCGGCTTTGCTCCACCACCGCTCCCATCAGCTTGAGATCGCATCCACCTATCTCACGAACCACGATGAGTTGGTGCGCCTGGCCGCCGGTCAACGAAAGGGTCTCGCGATCCTCAAGGGTTGGCGTAAGCAATTGCTGGGTGTGGAGTTGCTCGCCTTGCTGGACGGTGGGATATCGCTCAGTGTCAGGAACAGGGAACTGGTAGTTACCCACAACTGCGCAGATACGGCACTGTAAACGGAGAACCGAAGCCCTGCTACGGATTTGCCGCTTTTTGAGATGCCGGGGTGATAAAATCGGCGGATGCGATTCGGTCTACGACAGGTTTTTAACGCCCAATTCACAAATATCGTAAATAGGGTGCTAACAAAAGGTGTTTTACACTACCATAACGGTATTGAAAATCAGGTCGCGGGTGGGCAAGGGATTGGACGGATTGTTTGATACCTCCCGTATTCTAAGGAGTGAGTGGATATGATTGTGAGTCCTGCATGGATTGCGTTGATCGTGGTTTCTTTGGCGCTGGGCTTCGGAACGCAGATGTATATCAAGAATCGTTTTCGCAAATGGAGCGAGGTTCGTATATCCACCGGTCTCACAGGTGCGCAAACGGCTCGCAGAATGCTTGACGCCAACGGTTTGGCGAATGTGTCGATCGAGATGGTGGAAGGTGAGCTGAGCGATCATTTCGACCCTCGCACCAATGTGGTGGCGCTTTCCCGTGAGGTCTACAACGGCGCGAGCGTGGCGGCAACCGCTCTGGCGGCCCACGAGTGCGGCCATGCGATCCAGCATGCCCGCAGCTTCATGCCGGCAAAACTACGCAGCGTTTTGGTGCCGCCGATCAATGTTGCCAGCAATGTCTGGATATTCGTGTTGATCGCGGGAATTTT
>DOMT01000089.1:0-4268 GCA_003509825.1 Coriobacteriia bacterium | reverse complement strand
CCTCTGCCGCAGACCGAGACGGGTGGAGCCCGCACGGTGCTCACCGCGGCCGCACTCACCTATGTTGCGGCGGCTCTCGTTTCCATCCTGCAGCTCTTGTATCTGCTGGGTTTTCTTCGCAGCGAATAAGCGTAGGTGCCGTGTTTAACGTGACCGAAGCGTCATAATCATGGCGGAGCCCATCAGCGTCTCACAGGCGCTCAATTTAGCCAAGGCTTCACTCAGCTCGGTGTCTGCAACCATCGTCGGCGAGGTTTCCGAGTTATCGGACAAACCCGGATACAAGGCGGTTTACTTCACCCTTACCGATGAGAGCTCGGCGCTGTCCTGCCTGATGTGGCGCAGCGCCTTTTCCACAACGGGTATCGAAATGAAGCAGGGTATGTTGGTGGAGGTTTCCGGCGTATTTTCCGTCTATGCCGCCAAAGGCCGTATGAACTTCGACGTCAAAAGACTTAAACTTGCCGGCGAGGGCGATCTGCGTCTCAAGGTGGCCAAGCTGGCCAAAAAACTCGAAGTCGAGGGGTTGATGGCGGCGTCGCGCAAGCGACCGCTTCCGAAGTACCCTTCGGCTGTGGCCATCGTCACCTCACCCCGTGGGAAGGCCATCCATGACGTGCTGAGAACGCTCAGACGGAGGTTTCCTCTGGTGGAGGTGCTGATCTGCGGGGTGCCTGTAGAGGGCGCGGATGCCGCGCGGTCGATCATTGCAGGTCTTGAAGTGGCGCAGAGCTCCGCAGCGGAAGTGATTCTTCTGGTGCGGGGCGGCGGTTCCTACGAAGATTTGATGCCTTTCAACGATGAAGGTCTCGCACGGGCGGTTGCGGCATCGAAGGTACCCGTGGTGACGGGTATCGGCCACGAGCCGGATAACAGCATCGCCGATATGGTGGCGGATTTCCGCGCCTCGACACCCACGGCGGCAGCCGAACGGATCGTGCCCGACTCATCCGAACTCGCTTCGGGGCTTGAGCGCACCGAAGGTGTTTTGACGCGTCTTTTGATCGGCCGTCTGCAACAAGATGAGGCGCGTTATCGGCGCTTGGCCGAGCGGCCGATATTCACTGACCCCGACATGCTTTATGCACAGCATGAATTGCATCTCGAAGGCGCGGAGCGAAGGCTGTATCAGGCCATTCCGCAGCGACTGGCGGGGGACAGGGCAACGGTTAAGCAGGCCGAGGCTCGCCTCACGTCGATCGGCATGCGGTTGACGGAGCCTTTTTCAAACCGCATAGGAATCGGCGCCGCGAAGCTGGATAGTCTGTCTCCTCTCAAAGTGCTCGGTCGGGGATATTCCATAGTCTTCGACGAAGAGGGTCACGTATTGGATTCGGTCGATAAGGTGGATTTCGACAGGCAGATCAAGGTACGTTTCGCCGATGGAGTACTGAGTGCCCGCCCGAGCTCCAAAGAACATGTTAAGTTGATGAACGGAAACGGAGTAAGCGAAGATGACCGATGACAAAAACCCCACCGATGACCGAGCTGCCGCCTTGGACGAGATGACCTTCAGGCAGGCTTCCGAAGAGCTTGAATCCATCGTTCGTCTGCTGGAGAGCAATCAGCTGGAACTCGAGGAGAGCCTGAAATATTACGAGCGTGGGGTTTTGCTGCTTAAAACGCTCCAGGGACGTTTGAAAGACGCGCAGCAAAAGATAACGGTGCTGTTGGGCGAAATCGAACCCGTTTCGGACGACGGAATCGACACCGGCCTCAGTTGATAATTTGCCCCGACATAAGATTTACCGGTTGAATCACAAGCGATATTTGAGTATAGTTGCGCGAACAAGAATTGGAGGATCATCATGACCGACTGTTTGTTCTGCAAAATCGCCGCTCACGAAATCGATGCGACCATCGTCTACGAGGACGAGTTCGTCCTCGCCTTCGAGGATATCAATCCGCAGCTTCCCGTCCACACTCTGATTATCCCCAAAGAGCACTATGCCCATGTGGGGGACAACGTTCCCGAAGAGATCCTCGGAAAGGTATTTGCGACCGTACGCAAGGTGGCCGAGATAAAGGGGGTTGTAGATTCCGGCTACCGCATCATCGCTAACACCGGTGAAGACGGCAGGCAAACCGTACACCATCTCCATGTGCACGTTTTAGGGGGAGCACGTATGCCCATCCGTATAGGGCCCGCCGATTAAGGCATAATTCCACAAAACAAAATTTCAGAGTAGGTTTTAATCATCCGACGATTATGAAGGAGGAGACTATGTACATTTTGGTAATCAATGCAGGTTCATCTTGGCTCAAGTATCAACTGTTTTCCAAAAAAAACCAAGAGGTCGTAGCCAGGGGTTTATGTGAGAAGATCGGCAACGATGATTCGTTTCATAAATATGAGATCGGTGACAATAAACAGGAAGTGACCGTGCTGCTTGAAAACCATCACGATGCCATAGAGGTGGTACTCGCTGTATTGCTCGATAAGGAGACGGGCGTCATCGGCAGCCTCGATGAGATCATGGCTATCGGTCATCGCGTCGTGCATGGCGGTGAGCACTTCAGCGCGTCGGTTGTCATCGATGAAGAGGTCGTGGCTCGTATCGAGGAATGCGTGCCGTTGGCGCCGCTGCACAACCCGCCTTCGCTCGTGGGTATCAACGCCTGCTTCGATTTGATGCCCGGCACCATACAGGTAGCCGTCTTCGATACCGCCTTCCATCAGACGATACCGCCGAAAGCCTATATGTATCCGTTGCCATATGAGATGTATGAGAAGCATCGCATCCGTAAATACGGATTCCACGGAACCTCACACCGTTACGTGGCCGCCCGCACCGCGGAGTTTCTCGGCAAACCGCTCGAGGGGCTCAAGATCGTCACCTGCCACCTGGGCAACGGCTGCTCCATCACGGCGGTCAAGGGCGGGGAATCCATCGATACCTCGATGGGGCTTACGCCTCTGGAGGGCCTGGTGATGGGCACCCGCTCGGGCGACATCGACCCNNCACGGCGGTGGATCGTGGCGTTTCGGTGGACAATTCACTGGGCTTTACGCCGCTCGACGGCCTGATGATGGGCACACGATGTGGCTCGATCGATCCGGCCATCGTCGTCTATATGATCGAGAGGCTCGGTATGACCCCGGCCGAAGCCGAAAATACCATGAACCGCAAATCCGGCCTTCTGGGCGTGGCGGGTCTTACCAACGACCTGCGTGATGTGCGTGTCGCCGCCGAAGGCGGCAACGAGCGCGCCATTTTGGCCTACGAGATGTACTCCAACTCCATCAAACGTTTTATCGGCCAATACGCCTTCGAGATGGGGGGCTTGGATGCCATCGTCTTTTGCGGGGGGGTGGGGGAAAATGATCCCCGGACGCGCAAGATGGCGCTGAGCAATCTCGAAGATCTCGGAATCGTTTTGGATGACGACCTTAATGCGGTTTTCGGTGGTGAACGCTCTCTTGCAGCCGAAAGCTCGAAGGTAGCCCTTTTGGTCATCCCCACCAACGAGGAGTTGATGATCGCCCAAGACGTGAGCACCCTCTGCGATTCATAATCCCCGTCATCGTCATTTCGGGTAACGCGTGTGTGAGAGAGGGCTTATAGGACACACTTTTGTCCTATAAGCCTAAAAGAGCCGGAAAATAATCCGGCTCTTCTTCGTAAGGTATGGCTCCGGCCTCTTTCTTCCACTGTACTTGTGAGGAGGGTTATCCCTGTGCCTGAACCGCGGTGATCGCTACTACGCCGACGATATCGTCGGCCGAACAACCTCTCGAAAGGTCGTTGACGGGCTTTGCAAGACCCTGGGTGATCGGCCCGAAAGCCTCGGCTTTGGCCAGACGCTGGGCGATCTTGTAGGCGATGTTACCCGAATCCAGATCGGGAAATACCAAGACGTTGGCCTTGCCGGCGATATCGCTGCCCGGAGCCTTGGAGGCACCCACCGAAGGCACGATGGCGGTGTCGAACTGGAACTCACCGTCGATCGGCAGCCCGGGCGCCTTCTCTTTAGCGAGCTTTACGGCCTCCTTCACGCGGTCGATCGATTCACCCTTGGCGCTGCCGAGCGTGGAGTGGGAGAGGAAGGCCACGACGGGGTCCACCTCTAGAAGCGCTTTGCACGACCCTGCCGAGCTCACGCCGATCTCCGAAAGATCGCTCGCACTCGGGTACTGCACCAAACCGCTGTCGGCAAAGATGAAGGCACCGTCGGAGCCGAACTCACAATCGGGAACGACGATGACGAAAAACGCCGACACCAAGGCGGCGTCGGGAGCGGTTTTGATGACCTGTAGGGCGGAGCGC
>DOMT01000059.1 GCA_003509825.1 Coriobacteriia bacterium | reverse complement strand
CAGGAGGCAGATATGAAAGGTATTCTTATCAACTACGAGTATTGCACGGGCTGCCACTCCTGTGAGGTGGCCTGCCGCAACGAACTCGGTCTTTCGGCCGGGGAGTACGGCATCTATATGACCGAGGTCGGACCGTATAAATACGCGACCGACATCAAGGCCGACACCCCCTATGAATGGGTCTATAACCCCACCCTCACCAAAGCCTGCGATCTCTGCGCCAAACGTACCGAGACCGGTAAACTGCCCGCCTGCGTACAGGCCTGCCAGGCATGGTGCATGTACCACGACGATGTAGAGGAGCTGGTAAAGAAGATGGACGGCAAAACCCGCTGGGCCTTGTATACCGGCATCGAATAGACAACCGACGATACGGAGGCGCTCCTTACGCCTCCGTATTCCACTGCTTTGAGACATTGAGGAGGTAAGCAATGGAGATCACTATTTCCATCCGGGGCGAAGAGAAGTTTCAGGCTTTCATCGAGGAGTTTGCAAATATCGATTTCGAGACAGCAAAAAAGGATCTCGAAGCACAATTTTTCACCGATGAAAAAGTCAACAAATACGTATTGGCCCCCGAAAACGCCAAGGATGGCGCCGAACATGTGAAGAGCTATATGGGCGTTGCCCTGTCCTACGACGCTTTAGGAACACAGATCGGCGGCGGCAAGGCCTATCTCGATAAGGGCCAGGAGATCGTCCGTAAAGATGTAACTATCGTGTTCATGTATCGAAACCGGATTTTCAGGAGAAAACAAAGAAAGGAGCGCCATGGAATTCAAGAATGACTTGGGAAAACCCTGGAGATATGAAGAGGATGGGTTTACCGTCGTGCGCACCTCCATGTGGTCACCTCCGGGCTGTCACCCCGTGGGATGCGGTCTCAAGCTGTATGTCGACAAAGACGGTCGCCTCGATCACGTGGAAGGAGACGAGAACAACCCGATCACCAAAGGTCGTCTCTGCGCGCGCTGTCTCGCACTCAAGGATTACGTCTACAATCCCAGCCGCGTCATCTATCCGATGAAGCGCGATCCTAAAGACAGGGGTCAACACGATAAATGGGAGCGNNCAGCTGGGACGAGGCCTTTGCGCTCATCAAGGAGAAACGCGATTACTTCCGCGACACCTACGGCCCCGAATGCATGGCCGTGTTCTCAGGCACCGGTCGCTCCGGCGGTATTCTCGTCGCCGATTTGGCACAGGCCGTGCTCGGCACGCCCAACGCCTGCTACACCCAATCGGGCTATGCCTGCTACCAGCCGCGCTCGATGTCGTGCTCACACGTGCTCGGCGCCTATTATCCCGAGATGGACTACGCCGGCGGTCTGGAGAACACCTACGACAATCCGGTCTATAGGGTTCCCGAGGTCATCGTGATGTGGGGCAAGATGGCGCTCGCCTCCAACGGTGACGGACTCTGGGGTCATGCGGTCATCGACCTCATGAAGCGCGGTGCCAAACTCATCAGCGTAGACCCCCGCGTCAACTGGCTCGCCACCCGCGCCGAAGTGCATCTGCGTGTACGCCCCGGCACCGACACCGCCATGGCGATGGCCTGGCTCTGGGTCATCATCAACGAGGACCTCTACGATCATGACTTCGTGGAGTATTGGTGCTACGGATTCGAGGAGTTCACCGCACGCATCAACGATCCCGAGATGGGCATGACCCCCGAAAAAGCCTCGGAAATCTGCAACGTTCCGGTCGAGGACATCTATGCGGCCGCACGTCTATATGCGCAAGCCAAGCCAGCCTCGATCGCCTGGGGCCTCGCCTTCGATCAGAACCAAAACGGCAACCAGGCGGCACATTGCGTACTGGCCCTCATGGCCATTACCGGTAACATCGACGTGCCCGGCGGACAGATCATCGCCGAGATCGATCCCGCTCCCGGTGTGGAGGACAACCCGAATGTCGTACATGAGGAGGCAGCCGAAGGCTCGGGCTCCACGCTCGACATCGACAAGGCCGATGACACCTCGGCCGAAGATGCCGCCCGCCCACAGCGCCGCATCGGTTGGGACAGCCTGTCCGACGAACTCAAGGAAAAGACCATCGGCTACAAGGAGTATCCGCTGTACGTGGACAACATCCGTAACGCTCAGGCCGACATGATGTTCGATGCCGTTACCACCGGCGAGCCCTACAAGATCCGCATGGGCTGGATCCAGTCGACCGTACTGCTCACCCCCACCTGCTGTGCGCAACCCACCGGCTGGTACGAGGGCTGCAAAAACCTCGAATGGTGCATGTCGACGGACTGCTTCATCACCCCGGCGATCGAAGCCTTTGCCGACCTCATCTTACCTCTGGCCTCCTGCGCCGAAAAGGACGACGTCGTCATGACGCACTACGCGGGCTCCCCCGTCACCTTGGCCAGCGTCAACAAGGCCGTGGATGTGGGCGAGGTCAAATCCGACATCCGGATTCTCATCGAACTCGGTGAGTACCTGGGCATGGATTGTCTCAAAGACGAGGACGGCGGCAGGATGTTCAAAAACGAGATGGACTTCCTCAGTCAGCGTCGTACCCGTCCCGCAAAGATGCCCTTCGAGGATCTGCGCGACCGCGTCGTGTTCCAACGTGGAGTCAACTACCGCAAGTTCGAAACCGGCAAGCTGCGTCCCGACCGCAAGCCCGGATTCCTCACCCCCACCGGCCGCGTCGAACTGTGGTCGACGGCTTATGCCCACTACGGTGAGGACCCCTTGCCGTACTACAAGGAACCGGCATTCAGCCCTGCAACCGATCCCGAACTGGCGAAGAAATATCCCTTCACCCTCACCACGGGTGCGCGTTACTATGCGGCCTTTCACGCCGAGCATCGTCAGATTCCCGTACTGCGTGAGCTGCATCCCGATCCGCTGATCGAGATCAACCCCGAAGACGCCGTGGCTCTCGGGATCTCCAACGGCCTNNAAGAAATATCCCTTCATCCTCACCACGGGTGCGCGTTACTATGCGGCGTTTCACGCCGAGCATCGTCAGATTCCCGTACTGCGCGAGCTGCATCCCGATCCGTTGATCGAGATCAACCCCGAAGACGCCGTGCCTCTCGGGATCTCCAACGGCCAGTGGGTCGAGATCAAAAACGATTACGGCCGCGCCAAGTTCAAAGCCGCCGTATCACCGATCGTTAAAAAAGGTGTCGTCCAAACCGACCACGGCTGGTGGTTCCCCGAGCGCCAGGCCGACGATGACTCCCGCGACACGATCGTCCCACTCGGTGAGATCGTCGAACCTAACGAGGTGCAGGCGGTCATCGGTGGTCTGGAGATCAAGGATGGTTTCGTCAAAACCGATCACGCCGACGAGAAGAGCCTTTACGGCGTCTGGCAATCGAACGTCAACGACCTCGTCTCCAATCACTACAATTCCAAGCTCGGCTACGGCGGACCTTACAAATGCAACTGCTGCTCCGTCACCCCCTTGCAGGAAAGTTATGACACGGACATGGATCTGGTCAACGAGAAATTCGGAAAGTTGGTGTAAGCGATGGCTGAATATGGACTTTTGATCGACTACGAATATTGCACCGGCTGCGAGAGCTGTGTGGTTGCCTGCAAGGCCGAGCACGACTTTCCCGTAGGCAAGTGGGGCATCCGGGTTCTCGACGACGGCCCTTGGCAAAAGGATGATTCCGGTGAAGGCGGCAACAACTTCAACTGGAACAAGATTCCCGTTCCCACCGATCTGTGCGACCTCTGCGCCAAACGCATAGGCGAAGGCAAGGATCCGACCTGCGTGCATCACTGCCAGGCGTTCTGCATGGAGTTCGGCACCATCGAAGAACTCTCGAAGAAACTGGGCAAGAAGCCCAAGCAGGTGCTCTGGGCTCCGCTCGCAGAATAGCTGCTTAAGTCGATACCCATCGGAGACACCTGCTCCCGGTGGGCATCAGGCATAAAGGCAGGCGAGCCGGTTTATTCGATCGTCAGAACCAAGAACGGATGAACCGGCTCAACCTCTCGCCGGGAAAACTCCTGTCGCCGGTCGAGGAACAAGATGTGTTTACCCGTGGTTTTATGAAGGATCGATATGTGTTACTGCTGTAATCTATGCAACCGCTGCGGACGTGCCGACGAGATGAAAGATCGGCTCGGCAAGCGCCTCTGTTTTTCGTGTGGTCTCGAAGCTTCCGACAACACCGCCCTCATCTGCCCGGAATGCGGCAGCAAACTCCCACCCGGATTCCCCGATCTCCCCACCATACCGACAAGCGAAGTCGGTGAATAACGCTTACGCGTCGGCTCCCACTCAAACACAAAACAATCGCCCGGATCCTCCGAACATGCAAGAACCTGCCTCATCCCGGATTTGCAGTCCCCACAAATGCTCCCCTATGCTCGGGTTCTAAAGCGGATGGCATCGGCTTCCGCCTTGTTTGCGGGCAGGTCGGACCATTCCAATCGTTTACGCTGAATGTAAGCCAACCGCACCACCACGAGAGAAAGAACGGCGATGCCGATGCCGAGCATGAAAGCAGGGATAAACGAACCGGTGACATCAAACAGGAGCCCCACGCTAACCGGACCGATACATCCGATTGCACCGGTGCCGATACGGGCATAGGTGTAGATGGGAACGAAATCCTTCTCACCGAATATCTGCCTTACCAGCAGCGGCGTAGAAACAGACACCAGTGAATTCTGGGCTCCGAATAAAAACGCCGAGATATAGATGACAACGAGGTTGCCGCCGGAGAAGATAAATCCGACAAGGCCGATCATCACCATGCCGATTTGCAAAACCACCGTCAACTGCACGCCTATCTTGTCATTCAGCCAACCGGTTATCAGTTTTTCAACAATGTTGCCGATCATGACAGCGGTTAACAGCGTTGAGCCCACCATCGCAGTATGACCGACGGACACGGCATAGCCGGGCAAGTGCGAATTGAAGCCGGCATAGTAGGCGATCAAACCCGCAAAGAGAAAAAGACAGACGAACGGAATGGTCTTGAGCGCCTTGGATACCGGCACACCCGGTGTAGTTTTTTGGTTCACCTGAACATCCGCAGCGATCCTCTCATCTTCTTCACTCCAACCGTAGGCTCTCAGACCGATGTTTTCCGGTTTGAACTTAAATACGAAAGCCGTCCACGGTATAACCATCAAACCGACGATTACAGCGGCAACCAGGTAGCCGTTGCGCCAACCGAACGCTTCAATCACCATGGTGTAAATCGGCGAAAGAATCGCACCGCCGATACCTGAGAAACACATCGCAAACCCCAACGCCAGACCGCGACGCTTTTTAAACCAGTTGGTAATCAAGATGGGCGCCGGCACAATAAAGATAAAGCTGCCTGCAGTGCCGAAGATAATACCCGATATCCACCAGTGCCAGGCCTCGGTATAAAAATACATCGCACCCAAAGCCAACACCACAAGAAGCATACAGATGCTCAGCAGTCGATTGATGTTGAACTTCGGAAGCCACTTACCTACAACCGGCATAGCGAAGATGGTGGCTATGAAATAAAAGGTCAAATAGAGGGATATTTCAGAGCGAGCGATACCCAACTCCTCACAGACAGGAACGAAGAATACGCCCGCGGCGTCAAGCACACCGCCCAATCCACCCATCTGCATAAAACAGCATCCGATCAAGATCAACCATGCATAATGAAACCGACGCTTCTTCGTTTCGTTCACCATATCCTCCGCACATAGTATCAAATGAACTTTCTAACGCCGCACACTGTCTGTGGTAAGATTATTAAGCACTTTGCGTATAAGGTCATGGGGTGCGAGTGCTTAAAATGCTCGGATCGCAATCTCACCACACATACACCCTCTAGGAACCCACTTATTAGCTTGGTTTGTGACCTGCACTTCTAGCAACCGTTGGCAAAACTCAGCACCGGTGACTGAGTGTATATTTTCCAATCAGCATTCATACCCCATGCGAGGACATGAAGAGTTTCTTACAATGGCTGGGTTGTAACGGGAATCTGCCGGCCTGCAACCTTACAGCGACCGGCGCAACGGTAATCATTGGAGGGCACCATGCTGACAAAGCGCGAAAACATGATGGCTATTCTGAACGGGAAACAACCTGACTATTACGGCGATTTTATGGACTCGATGGCCATAATCCCCGATCCCGTTTACATGAGCGACCGCATCGCTCAAGACGGCGAAATCCATACGGATTCCTGGGGCGTTGAATACCTTTGGCCGCTCGAGGCACCCGCGAAACACCCTCTGGATAGACCCGAGGGTCTGGTCATCAGCAATATCGAGCAATGGCAAGATCAGCTCAAGGTACCCGATCTCGGTAACCTCGATTGGAGCCGGGCGAAGAAGATGGCGGCCGAGGTCGACCGCAGCGAGCAGTTTGTGGCGGCATTCAATACGGCGGGACTTTTCGAACGCTCCCATCACCTGATGGGTTTTGAAGAAGGCCTGGTCAACTATATGATATATCCGGACGAAATGGCCGACGTACTACGGGCGATCGCCGATTTTAAAATCGGATTCATCCACAAGGCAGCTGAAGAATTGAAAATCGATGCGATATTCTATCAAGATGACTGGGGCTCCAAGACCAATCTCTTTCTCCCCCCCGATCTGTGGCGAAAGCTCATCAAACCGCTGCACGCCGAGATCGTCGCCGCTGCACACGAACACGACATCTTGTTCGTGCATCATGCCGACTGCTTCTGCCAGCCGATAGTGCAAGACATGTTGGATATGAAGATAGATATCTGGCAGGGAGCGATTCCTCAAAACGACATCGTTGAAATCCAACGTATCACCGAAGGAAGACTGCCGATGATCGGTGGTATCGACGGCCCTGCAATCGACTCGGAAAGTACAACCGAAGAAGCCATCCGCGCCGAAGTACGCAGGTGCGTCGATACGTATTGCCCGGGTGGAAGATTTTTCCCGGCCATCGCCTACGGCAAGCTTTTCGTGAAGAAAAACCAGGTGATTTTTGAGGATGAAATGGCAACATATGGCAAACAATGGGCACTGGATAATCCTATCCGATAAGCCGATAAAATACGTGCAGGCGATATCAAGCGTTTAACACGTCTGCTCTTACACACCGAGCATGCGCAGCGCTATGAGAATCCTCAACCTTGCTTCGGCGTCTTCTTCGAAATCCGTGCGCATGAGAAACTTGATGCGCGATATTTTGTTGGTCAGCGTATTACGATGCATATACAACTCGCGAGCCGTAGGCGCGATGCGCATGTCGTTTTTGAGGTAAGCCGCCAAGGTTATCAGCAAGTCCGTACCGTACTTTTCGTCATAACGCTTGAGTTGGATCAGGGAGCGGGGCACCAAAGACTCGGCCGGAGCATACTTCTTGACCCGGGAAATCATGAAGTCGATCATGTGATCCTCGAAGAGATGATAGGGTTTCGTACCCCCACCCTCCGCCGAGCCTGCGCTCCCCGCCGCAGCTGAGGCCAATCGGTAGTTGAATCCGAGTAACCAAAAACCGTCGAAGATGTTGCTGACTCCGATATCGATCTCCAGATTACCCAGATCCTTGCTGATGAATTCAAGTCCCTCCTCCAATGAGAAGGTCGCATGGTCGGTGTTGATGATAAAGAGAATCCGGTCCGTATGTATGGTGTAGATCATCATCCGGGCATGTCCCGCAATGGACTTGGCCAGAGCAGACAGTAGGCCTGTAGGATACAGCTTATTGCGAGGGATGCCCACGACACAACAGTAGGAATCGTCGGATCGCCAGGCAATCGATCTAAGGGCCGTGTCCAGAGCCTCACGCCTCACCGGGCGCCCCTCGAGCAACTGATGTATCTGCTCGTCCAGGCGCTGGGGCACCGACGTATTCCACTCCTCGAGATAGGTCATTCCGCCTTCCAGAGCCTCGGCGAGTATGCCGATCAAGGAATAATCCCGTTCGGTGAAGCTCCCTCCCACCTCATCGAAGAAAATCGTGGCGATCGGGTGTTCGCTGACGAAAATATTCCGGCAGAGCATCCGGGTTTTCGAGTCATCCGAAACGGTGAAGGAGTGACGCCGGACCACCGCTTCGTCCGAAAAGCGCTCCAACGCAAACACGCCCATCATAGGGTTGTTGTTATCCATAACCGGCTTGCGATAGTCTTCTGGTAAGTCGCAACATGCTTCGTCGACGACTTCGAAAACAACCTGCATATAGGAGTCGATGAGAAAGAGTGGGCGCTTGATTATCGGAGCGGAAATCGCGCCGATATTTTTCAGCTTCTTTTTTGAAACCAGAACCTGATTGAGTTCGCTTTCCCATGAGTTGTAGGTGAGAAACAACTCGACGAGCCGGGAAAACACCTTGGACAGCGCTTCCGGATCATCCATCCAAACGAAATTACCGGTCGTGTCGAACAGCTCCCTGCAGGGCTCACCCAAAATGAGTAGACAGCTGTTTTCGGTGACAAGGGACAACATATCCCCGCCCAAGACCGCCGCTTCAACGACATACAGCAGATTCGATTTGATGGGTCCTCCATCGAAAAGTGCCGGAAAGCGCAGACGCCGTACCGAAATATCTTCGGAGATACGGCGTCTGTCATTATCGATGCCCAAGTCTTCGGCAATGATATGAAGGTTAAGCTCCATCACTATTCCCCGGCAAAAGTTACCGCACCCCAGCTTATTCCAATTAAGAATATTATATGGCTTTACTCAAGCTTACGCAGGCAGAAGTTCCATCGCCTTTACGGCTGCGGACCCGGCATCCATACTGTAGCCATCCGCACCGATTTCGTCGGCGTATTCCTGTGTAACCGGCGCACCACCGATCAAAATCTTGACCTTGCCGTCAAGACCGGCCTCTTTGATGGCCGCCACGGTTTCTTTGAGCATCGGAAGCGTGCTCGAAAGTAACGCCGACAGGCACACCAGATTGAGATCGGGGTTCGACTTGATGTAGTCGATAAAGGAATCGGAGTCGACGTCCACACCGAGATCGGTGACCTCGACGCCCTTACCCTCGATCATCATGCGTACGAGATTCTTGCCGATATCATGCATATCCCCTTTGACGGTGCCGATGACGGCCTTACCTTTGGGCTCAGCCCCCGATTCGGCCAAAAGCGGCTTGAGCAGAGCGGAACCGGCGTTCATGGCGCGGGCGGCAACCAGCACCTCCGGTACGAAAATCTCGTTGTTCTTGAACTTGGGGCCGATGATATCCATGGCCGCCAAAAGCCCACCGTTTAAGATCTCCTGGGCCGAGATACCCTCATCGATGGCCTGTTGCACCAAAGCTTCCACATCTTTTTTCTTACCGGCCTGAACCGCAGCCGATACCTCATCCAAAATCGACATCATTTACCTTCTTTCTGCAAACTCCGACCCTTAAGTCCGATACTTTTTTTCGTATACCGATGATAGCGTCTCGTCTTGCCGATACCGAGGTCTTCACGCGACAGGGTGCATGGTGCACAGTTCGACATGGTTTTGATGGCATTCGCTGCCACAACAACCACCACAGGAGTCGCCACACCCACCCTGTCCGGTAATCTGAAAATCATCCCCCAAACCTCGGCTGTAGTGCGGTTTAAGTCCGATAGTACTATAGATATCTCGCAAATAAACCGTTTTATGGGATAGCTTGAGACCGAACGTGCGCTAACCTGGTATGTGTTAAACGTAGACCTCTGCCGCGCGACGGCGGCAAAGAGAGGAGAGACCATGTGTTTCAGACCCGCTGCTGTAAGTATGGACTTCGATTGCCCGAAGTGTGGCGCAAAAGTTACGATGGATGCCAAAGT
>DOMT01000118.1:3965-4117 GCA_003509825.1 Coriobacteriia bacterium | reverse complement strand
ATCGCTTCCTGCTCGGCGGCAATGATGCCTTTTTCATACTCGAGCGTACTCCCCGACTCTCCCGAGCCGGTCTCAAAATCCACATAGGCGATGTCATCGGCTGACAGAAGGAGTTTAAGTTCGGATATTTCCTCCAGGTTGATGGCATGGAG
>DOMT01000118.1:0-3910 GCA_003509825.1 Coriobacteriia bacterium | reverse complement strand
ACTGCAGCGGCGCTCGGATCGACATCGGAAGGCTCGAAATACATCAATACCCTCTCGAACGGCCCGATGGCGACGTCGGAGCTAAAAACGGGTGTGGCAAAATCAACGTCGGTCGAAAGCTTAATTATAACGGTTTCGATCGGTTTGCCGATTTTGTTATCGACCCTCATCTCCAACGATCGGTCGGTTTTTTCGCCGATGATCGTCAAATCTTCGACTGTCGCAGTCGCTTCTCCGGCCTCCACGACCTCGGGAGCCTCCTCGACTTTCTGCTCGGCAGCCGAGCTCTGAGAGCAACCCGTCAAGGCAACTACAGCCACCAGGCAGATTGCAAGAGCAACGGGCCCCACAAAACGAAAGCTGATATTATTTCTTGTTGTTCCGATATTCCCCATCTTGAAAAAACACTCCTCCGAGCTCAAAAAAGCTTATCCCTCCTGAATACCCATTATAGTATCGCAAGATGCCTTTCAAATACAAATCACGCCCTCTGATGAAGGGTTCCGCTGCGCACGGTTTTCTTTCCCTGTATCCGAAACCACCCCATCAAGGTGAGGTCAGAATCCCGCCCACCCGGTAAATCGATTCACCCTCCGACGGCCTCACCAAAACATTGAGCGAACTTCCTCGCTGCTCGAAGACGCTTGCCGGAACATATGCCTTAAACCCGAAGGAGTCTTCGTGTGACGGCAAGGGCATCTGTAAAGTGTCCGATGACGTCGGATCCGAGTCTTCGTCGCCTGCTTCACTCGAATCGGCTTCATCCCCCAAAGACACTTCCTCGGCAGGATTCAACCGAAACGGTACGAAATACAAATCGGCATCACCCGAATCCAACTCCAGATAGATATCTTCAACGCCACCGATGACATTCGAATCGAATCGGCCTTCGATCACGACGAAATCACCGTCCCTGCCCGACACCAGGAAGACAGAATCATCACCCGCCGAAATCGTCTTTTCGTCGAGTGTTACCATGGGCGCAGGCATGATCGGGGGGTCATCAGCCAGCAGCCCCACGTGCCGTTGTGCGCGCTCGATTATCACCACATCGGGCGTTTCGCGTGCGATCAAGGTGATGTCGTAGGGTATGAGTTTGGTGTAGTGGCAGGTTGCAAACGACGGTGACAGCAAGGGGATGAGGTTGTTGGCGAAGGAATCGCGATACATCAAAAGCGACCCCTCACCCCCACCTTCGGTTCTGACGGTCGCATCCTCCACCGAGATGGCCTCGTTCGTGTAGCTCCAGTTGCCGGCGACATCGATTTTAAGTGAACTTTCGGGAGAGGCGCTCGTGGGATACAACATGCGTTCGATATCACCGACGAACGTGTCGTCCATGACCGTAGAAACCACGTTTACCGGATCCCTGTCCGCCAGATCCAACAACGCGTCGCTCACCATCAAGGCGCCCTCGTAGTTCCAGTGGCTGTCGGTTTTGTAATAGAGCACATCCTTCTCGGCCTCGAACTTCGCAAACAGGTCCAAAAAGCCGATACCGGCAGCATTCAGACGCTGTACCAGAAGCGTCATGTCGTCGTTATCACCCGAGGTGAGATGATACGGCATGTGGTCGGGATACAGGCTGTTTTTATTCGGAGCCACGGTGAATATGAAGGTGCTGCCCATGGCTTCGGTGTACCCCTGCATCAAGGTGAGGTTATGGACGATGTTGTCCACCTCCCGCTCCGTCAGCGGATCGCTCGCGAGATAGTCGTCGAGCGTGCCTCCGTAATAGAGCCAACCGTCGGTTCCCACCACCACCTGCGAGGTCGGTGAGGTCGCGAAGATATCGGCACGAAGATGCGCGTAGGCATCGATGGCAAGACTGCGATAGGCGAAGTGGCTTTCGAAGTACTCGGATAGCTTTCGGGCGAATTCGATATCGGGATTACCCGCGGAGTCGACGATCGAAGGTACGGGCTCCGTCGAGGAAGTTTCCGCAGTGGTGCCGCCACCCGTCCAAAGCATTCCCGCAAAGGGCGCGAGGCAGATACAGAAGACGAGCACGACATAGACGAGACGTCCCCATCCTTCGGGCTTCCGATTCATCGACCGAGCCTCCTCCGGGATCCGCAACTCCTCATCCTTTTGCATCTCCGTCCCCTCCTCAGAACCTGAAATATATGAACGGGTTGTAGCCACCGACCGACAGATCGAGCAGACAGACGACCAAAAGCACGACAGACACGGCGAAACCGCCGTTTGAAAGTGCCCGTCTCACCCGCACATCGGTGATCCTCGTATCGAGCGCAAAGCGAAGCGGCAGACAGGCGAAGACCGCAACAACGAAGGTGAAGAGAAAAAGCGGTGTGCATTGCTGCATGAACAATGCCGTCGAAGCGGGGTCGAACCAAAAACCGGTGAACATCTGTGAGATGAAATAAAGTGCCTGCTCGAGACTGTCGGCCCTGAACAAGACGAAGCCCACCGTTACCACAACAAGCGCGTAGACGATCCCCAACGCCCTTGGGAGCCTTTTGACGGGGAGATGATCTTCGATGAGTAAGAAGAGCCCGTGAAACAACCCCCACACAACGAAGGTCCAGCTCGCACCGTGCCATAGCCCGCAGAAGAAAAACACCGTCACCTTGTTGAAACTCGAGCGCAGGCGGCCTTTGCGGTTACCGCCGAGCGGGATGTAGAGATACTCTTTAAACCAGGTGGAGAGCGAGATGTGCCATCTGCGCCAGAATTCCTTGATCGAAGCCGAGATGTAGGGGTAGTCGAAGTTCTCCTTGTAGTGGAAACCGAACATGCGCGCAAGTCCGATGGCCATGTCCGAATATCCCGAGAAGTCGAAGTATATCTGCAAAATGTAGGCGAGTGCCGCAAGCCACGCCACAGCGAAGTTCACCTCGCTCGGCTCGGCGGCGTAAAGCGAATCGACCACGATCGCCATGTTATTGGCGACGAGTACCTTCTTCGCCAGACCCACGGTAAAACGCCTGAACCCGAGGGCGACTCCGTCGACGGTGATCGTGCGCTTGTCGAGTTCACGCTCGATATCGTGGTATTTGATGATCGGACCGGCGATGAGTTGGGGGAAGAAACTGATGTAGAGCAGTACCTTGGGATAACTCCTCGAAGCGACGGTGTGCCCCCTGTAGACGTCGATGACGTAACTCATCGCCTGAAAGGTGTAAAACGATATGCCGATGGGAAGCGCGACGACGGGTATCGTCAGCGAGAGCCCGAAAACCGAGTCGACCGTCGAAACGAAAAGCGTCGCGTATTTGAAGACGGCGAGAAAGCCCAGGTTCGCGACGACGGCGAGAACCAGAGCGACCTTCGCACGGCGGCGATCCCCGAGCCCACCGATGATGCGCCCCAAGAGATAGTTCATCACGGTGGAAACAAGCATCAGAAGCACATAGATCGGCTCTCCGAATGCATAGAAGAACAGGCTTGCGACGATGAGGATGGCGTTGCGCACCGAGGCCACGGGTATCACCAGATAGAGCAGGAATACCACGGGCAAAAACACACATATGAATGTCAGAGAACTGAATACCAAGCGGTGGCCCCTACAGCTACTCCCGAAAAAACAAACCCCCGTGCGCTACCGCACTGAAATGACCACATTACGATAGCACAATGTACCTCTACAGGGAAATACCGTTATGTCGGGAAATATGTTTCGGAGCACGTGGCAATGCCCTCATTGCTGATTCGAATAATCCACTAGCGCCCGCTCACGCTCGCTGCGATGTAGCGCCCCGTTCGATTCATGATGCGGATGAGTTAGAGCGTTCCGGCCGCCCTCGCCACCTCGACCTCGTCGATCGCCGCCTGGGGTGTGGCGCTGCAGGTGCCGTCGCCCCATGTGATGACCTCGATGCTGTCGCCGACCTTGATCGACCCCTCGCCCCTGATCACGCCAAAGATGCCCTCGCGAGGGAAGATGCAA
>DOMT01000104.1 GCA_003509825.1 Coriobacteriia bacterium | reverse complement strand
CGGCGTTTCCACCTCGATGAAGCCGCGGGCGTTGAGCGCCGTATGCACGGCCGCGGTGACGGTGGAGCGCAGCTTGAGTGCGGCGAGCACCTCGTTTCTGCGGATGTCCAGATAACGCCAGCGCAGACGGGTGNNGTTTTGGCGGAGTTGAGGATCTCCACATCCGAGAGCAATACCTCTATCTCGCCGGTAAACATGTTGGAGTTGGCCGTTCCCTCGGGTCTGGCACGCACGGTGCCGTGCACGAGGATAACCCACTCGGGGCGCATGCGCTCACCGAGTTCGAACTTGTCGGCGATGACATCGGGGTCGAAGACGATCTGGGTGATACCCGTGCGGTCGCGCAGGTCCACGAATATCAGACCACCGTGGTCACGGCGATGGTTGACCCACCCGCTCAGTGTGACCTCCGCGCCGATATTTGCCGCGGTCAGCTCGCCACAGGTGTTGGTGTGCATGCTATGGGTGTTCAGAAAATCGGTCATCGGTCTTGCCTTCCTTGTGTTATATCGGGCAGCCTTCGCCCGGTTTTTTACTCTTCTGCCCGAGAACGAACCCGATCCGGGGCTTACCCCAACGCCTCTCTCCCACCGATCATGGCAGCGAAAGACACGGGTGGAATATCTTTTACGGAGATACCTCCGTTTGCGATACCTGCAATTGCCCACACACGGTCGCGGTGAGATCCCCCAGCGCCACCGAGGTCTCCTCACGGGTAAGCAGCGAACGTAACTTCACCGTCCCCGCCGCCAACTCATCGGGTCCTACGATGATGATGAGTCGGGCTCCCGACTTATCGGCCTGCTTGAACTGTGATTTCAATGAACGCTTTTGATGATCCAGCTCCACCGCTACGCCGGCAGCGCGCAGATCCTGCGCGAGGGAAAACGCCGTGGCACGCATGGAGTCGTCGACGGCGGCCACGAAGACATCCAGGCCGTAGGTACCGAAGCGATAGGTGCCCGCGGCATCGATGGCCATCAAAATGCGCTCGAAGCCGATGGCAAACCCGAGTCCCGGCGTGGGTTTACCACCGAATTCCTCGATGAGCTTGTCATAGCGACCTCCCCCACCGATGGCGGATTGGGAACCCAAACCCTCGCTCACCTGCACCTCGAACACGGTGCGTGTGTAGTAGTCGAGCCCGCGCACCAAACGCGGCTCCTCGATATATTCCACACCGGCAGCGTCGAGCAGTGCCTTTACGTCTGTATAGTGTTCCGCGCAAGCGTCACAAAGCATGTCGGTGATTTTCGGCGCGGCTTCCAACACCGCCCGGCACTCCTCGTTTTTGCAGTCGAAGGCCCTCAGCGGATTGGTATCGGCACGACGCACACAGTCCTCACAGAGCTCGGATGCATGATCTAAAATGAATTCGCGCACCTGAGCGCGATAGGCGGGGCGGCAGTCGTCATCGCCCATGGAGTTTACCAGCAACCGCATTCTCTCACGGGGGATACCGATATCTTCGAAGAAACGCACCAGCATCATGATGACCTCGGCGTCGGCCGAGGGCTCGGACGAACCGAGGCATTCCGCACCGATTTGGTGAAACTCGCGCAAGCGCCCCTTTTGCGGGGTCTCATGGCGATACATCGACGCACCGTAGACGAACTTCGTGGTCGTGGCATCGGGGGGCACGAGGTTATGCTGTACGATCGCACGTGCCACACCGGCCGTCATCTCGGGGCGCAGAGCCAGATGCTCCTCGCTTCTGAGCTCCTCACCTTTCACCAGCTTGTCGACGGTGTATTTGGAGTGGACTAAAAACATCTCCTTACCCACCACATCGGTGGCTTCACCGATGCCGCGCACGAAAACGTCGAGCTGTTCGAAGTNNGGTGTTTCGATGAGTTTGTAGCCGTATCTACCGAAGCTCCGGGCGGCCTCCAATTGCATGAAGTGCCAAGCCTCGGCGTTTCGGCCGATCAGATCGGTTGTGCCTCTCGGGGCGCGTAGTGCCATGGGGATATCTTTCTCCGTAATTCAAGGTTACTCGTGATGTTTCCCAAGTATTGTACCGGAGCTGCGGAGTTGATTAATGGGCGCAGGATGTGGATTTCGCCGTTTTGNNGGAGGCGAAGGCGCACTGACCGGCCAAAATGTCTTTGATGCTGACGGAACTGAGGTATTCCTTTAAAAGTTTGTTCGCGCCGTCCCAAACCCGGTGAAACTTACAGTTCTTACTCCGATTACACCAATCCTTGTCACTGGTGCAAATCGCAACACTCACCGGGCCTTGCACCATCTCGATGAGCTGGTAGAGCGTGAGGGCCTCGGGGTCGGCGTTGAGCACCATGCCGCCGTGGGCACCGCGGATGGAGGAGATGACTCCGTGTTTTACCAGATCATGCTGGATGCTACGGGCAAATGCGTAGGGCACATCCTGCGATGATGCGGCCTCGCGCACCGAAAGCGGTTTCCCGTCATTGGAAACCAAGGCGGCGATGAGCCGTATCGCATAATCTGTTCTTCGAGAAATCTCCATCGTCGTTCCTAACAAGTTCTATCCGAAAGCCTTTAAAGCGCGTTTGTGTCCCCCTTGTAGGCAATATTCAGTTTAGCATAATTGCTACCGGCGTTATAGCATTTCCTCTTCAATATCTTTGTAGAGTTGTGCCACGGCCTCGTCCTCCACCTGTTTGTAAAGAGGCGTATCGTGGTTGAGATACTGCGCCATGTTAAACAACACGTCGGCGATCTCCACTTTGTTGTAGCGACCGGTTCTCAGCGACTCGCGATAGGATGACTCCACGGCGGCAAAGGAAACCTCCACCAGTTGGCGACGCGACAGCCCGGACGAGAGATTTGCCAAACGTCCCAAATCCATATCCATAAACGACGGATGTTCCTCGGCAAAACCTGCCAGCACATCGAGACGCTCCGCTTCCTGCGGATCGGCTATCTCCAGCTCGTGAAGGGGACCCAACAGCTCCAGTAGTGGGTTTTTCAGCGTTCCCGTATGTTGGGACGTAGCCATGATGAATACGCCCGGTCGCTGACGTAGCGCCTTGAGGTAGCCGATGATCTCGGCTTGCATCGAGCGCCCGCCCATCGTGTTTTGTTGGTAACCGCCTTGCTGCTTGATGGCTTGCGCCTCGTTGTTGAACATGCATTGCAGATGATCGATGTTTTCGATGAGGATGATGCAGGGGGTGGGCATGCTCATGTAATCGGGCGGCCCACCGAAGAAATTGCGCTTGAAGGGACCGGCCAGTTTGATGGTGCCGTTTCCGTCCGGGTCCAGATCGACCACGACGTCGATGACGGCGATCCCGATCTCGCTTGCCGTGGCCTGCGCGAACAGATTCACGTCCTCGGGCGACGGCCCGTAGAACAAAAAGCTTGACTCGAGTGAAAGCGGCGCCACACCATGCATCGCCGCACTGCGCTCCACAAAGGTTTTAAAGCCGTCGTCGCCGGCGGCCATGAAGCCGAACTCCCGCATCCGCTTGAGCGCATTATCAAATCCCACCAGCGTGCGATAGTTGATGGGAGGATTATCGGAGTTGCCCTCTCCTTTGTGCTTGCGCATCTCCTGTAGCTTATTGTTGATCTTGATAAGCCCTTCGCTCAGTGTCGGGGCCGATTTGCCATCGCCTGCCTTTTCCGCCTCAGCCGTGCGAACCGCAAGTTCCACATCTCCCTGCTCCACAGCGACACCGATGTTTTCGAGAATGTCCTTGAGGGAGTCGACGAGCTCGGGGGTTTCGTCCTCATCGAGCTCACCGGTAAAGGCGGTGGCGATGTTTTCGATATCGCTTTCCGTGATGCCCATATCCTCCAGCTGGTTTAAGGCCAGTGATTGTAGGCGCAATACCGCCTGCTCGTTTTGCTGCGTGCTGTTAAAAGGCGACAGCTCTCCGAATATCGATTCGGCCGAGGAGCGATCGCTGTTATCGCAGGCGATATCCCACGCCCTTCGCAAGCCGTCGATGACCTCCGGTGAAGGCGTTTTATCCTGTGCATTTTCTACTTCGAAGGCCGCCCGATACAGGTGCATCGCCAAGCGATCGCGATCCGTCGCCAAAGCGAATTTCGCAGCCTCCAGGTAGAACTTCGCACTTTTTTCAAAACCGTTTTGCGGTTCGTATTCCTGACCCATAATCATATCCAATCACACATCCCACCCGACGTTTACGTACGCGTCTATGCTCTTCATTGATTCCATACTACATCTTTGCCCACTGAAAATATATGCTCCGATAAGCCGTTTACCAAAATGTTGCTGTGCTGAACCCTCGTTATTGCACTTGGGTGAACGTTACTTAAGAAATGATCGGAGCTGCAAACTGAGTGTTTCGCAATTAATTCGCGCTATTTCCCGCCTATGACAAGCAAATCGGCCTTCGAATGGTCCGATACCTTGTCATAGGCGGGANNTATTTCCCGCCTATGACAAGTAAAGCGATGTCCGAGGCCGGTTTTAGCTTGTCGTAGGCGGGAAATAGCGTCGTTACATGCTTGCGATGCGCTCTTGGAGCGATTGTTCCCAAGCCTTGACTTCTCCGGCCAATGTGATGGAGCCGGTTGCGACGGTGGGGGCCCTGTCGCTCGTGAGTGCTTCGAGTGCGGCTGCCACNNCGTGTTCGGGGTCGAGGCGTGTGACGATGCGCGCCAGCTCTTCGGCGGCGATGGCCCGAGGGGATGTGGACTGCGTAACGACGACGTTATCGAAAAGGGAAATCAGCGCGGTGATGATTCCCTCGGCGTCCTTGTCGGCCAGCACACCGAGAAGCAGGGTGTGAAATCCGAGCACGCGTCCCGTCTTTTCATCGATGCCATAACACTCGCACAGCGCGGCGGCCAGGGTTTGCGCCGACTCGGGGTTGTGAGCTGCATCGATGAGCAGTGGCGGCTCTTCGCGGATCAGCTCGAAGCGTCCGGGTAACCGTAAGTCGTCGAGTACATCCTGAATGCCTGTGAGGTCGATTTCGTCGCAGGAGNNTCATACCAGCTCCGTAGCCGCCAACGCGCAGGCGATATTTTTGCGCTGGTACCCGGGAAAGCGTGTCGTGTCGAGCGGTTCCGGGATATCCTTCGCCTCCGCGACGACGGACCGGGCGGCACCCACCTCCTCACAGCGCGCAAGAAATACCTCCCGCACGGCCGCGGTTCCCTCGCCGAGCACCACCCCGGCGCCGGCTTTGATG
>DOMT01000068.1 GCA_003509825.1 Coriobacteriia bacterium | reverse complement strand
AACACAGCGTCATGCCGACGCTGAGGTTCGGGGCGATCTCGGACTCGTAGAGGGCGGGCTGGTTCTCGTCTCCTACCAAGATCATCACGATATCGGCGGCGCTTACCGCCTCGGCGACGGGCTTAACCGTAAGGCCGTTTTCGCAGGCACGCTCGGCGGAGGCGGAACCCTCACGCAGANNACTGTATGTCCACTGTCCTTGAGGTTGAGCGCATGTGCGTGACCCTGACTACCGTAGCCGATAATTGCGACGGTCTTGCCTTCCAAAAGCTGTGCGTTGCAGTCCTTTGTGTAGTATATGTTTGCCATGTTCTGTCTCTCTTTCTTGTGTTTTGATGGCATCTTCTCTTTGATGCCCGTAAGTATCGTCGTTTGGTTTGCGGCGGAGCGATGCAAGAGCGCTCCTCATAACTGGTATAGTAGTTTCTCTTTAGATCGTCTTCGCCTCCACTACATCGAATAGCTTACGGAGTTGTTTGATGATCTGGGTTTTCGTTGCCTCATCTCCTGTGGAAGTGAGAATCAATCGGGAGAATTTCGAATCCTCGGCCATCGGTCCTACTGTCAGCGTATCGATATTGTAGCCCCGTTTGGAGAACAAGCCCGTGATGCGACTGGGTGCTCCGGCCCGGTTAGCAACAATGATCGAAATGGTAAAACTCGAGGCGTTTTCATAGTCCGGCATGGTTCCTCCTCTCCCTAATTCTTTTCCAACAACATATCATCGAACGATCCACCCGGAGGTNNATGATCGGAAACACCATGGTGTCTTCGTCGATCCTGCAATTGATAATGGTTTGGCCCTTGTCGGCAAAGGCCGCATCAAGCGCCGCGTTCAACTCATCGAGGCTATCGGCGTTATAACCGTTGCCGCCCAGCGCCTCGGCCAACTTGACGTAATCCGTCGGACGCTCAAGCGTAGTTTGCGAGTAACGCTCCCCATAAAAGAGATTCTGCCACTGACGCACCATGCCCAAAACCGAATTATTCATCACGATGACGGTGATCGGCAGGTCGTAGCGCACCGCTGTAGCAAACTCATTCATATTCATGTGAAAGCTGCCATCCCCACTAAAGAGCAGGGTATGGGCTCCCCCTTTGGCGATCGACGCCCCAACGGCCGCACCCATGCCAAAGCCCATCGTACCCAGTCCGCCGGAGGTGAGGAAGGTGCGAGGCTTGCAAAAGCCGTAATACTGCGCCACCCACATCTGATGCTGACCCACATCTGTGGCAACAACGGTGTCGTCGCTCACTCGATCACGCACAGCCTTAATGATATTGCGAGGGATAAAGAGTTCATCCCCGTTACACTCGTAGCCGCGGGTTACCCGGCTGAGTTCCTCACGAACCTCCTTGGCGCGCCCCTTCCAACCAGAACGCTCCTTCTGTTCGATCATGGCCATCAGTCTCGGTAACAATTCTTTTAAATCGCCCAATACGCTCACGGTACTGCCGACGTTCTTGTCAATCTCGGAATCATCGATATCCAGATGGAGGATTTTGGTGTTCTCAGAATAGCGTTTGATGTCACCGGTCGCACGATCCGAAAAACGCACGCCCACGCCGATGATCAGATCGGCCTCGGCAGTCATCTTGGAGGATTCGGGCAGACCGTGCATGCCTGTCATCCCCAGATAAAGCGGATGTTTGCTGTCAAGCGCCGTGAGCCCCATCATCGACAGGCCCACCGGAGCATCGAGGTGTTCTGCGAATTCCTTAAGCAACTCCCCTGCATCGGAAAGCACCACACCACCTCCGGCATACACAAAGGGACACTCACTGGCATTGATCAAAGCTGCAGCAGCTTCAAGATGGGCCTGATCTGCCGGCTTTGCCACAGGCACCTTACGCTCAAGCGGCTTGCCGCCCTTAAAGTCGGTTTCTGCGATCTGAACATCCTTAGGAATATCCACCAGCACAGGGCCTGGGCGCCCCGATTTGGCTATCATAAAGGCCTCCTGCAGCGTGTCCTCAAGATGCGCGATGTCTTTGACCAAGAAGTTGTGTTTGGTGATCGGCATGGTTATGCCGGTGATGTCAACCTCCTGAAAGCTGTCGCGCCCCATCAGTGTGGTCGGTACGTTGCCCGTGATAGCCACCACGGGGCTGGAGTCGAGATAAGCGGTGGCGATACCGGTGACCAGGTTCGTTGCCCCCGGGCCACTGGTGGCGATAACCACCCCGACCTCCCCCGTTGCCCGGGCATAAGCGTCCGCGGCATGCGCCGCGCCCTGCTCGTGGCACACGAGCCTGTGGCGTATCCGGTCCCGATAGTTGTAGAGCTCATCATACAGATTGAGCACCTGCCCACCCGGATAGCCGAAAACGTCGCTGACCCCGTGCGCGATCAGAGTCTCGACGACTATCGTTGCTCCATTCATGTCCTCAGTTCCTTTCTTGCCTCTGTTGCCTGCGATCCTCATCGGACCTTTGCTGCCAATCGTTCTTTTCATCATCCGTTTACGCATGGGAGACACTGTCCTCAAGCATCCCGTCCCGCCCGAGTTCACAATCCACCCGAACGAAATCCGCAAGTGGTGCTTTCCACACGTAAACCAAACAAAAAGCCCGGTAGTCGATTTCGCTACCGGGCTTTGACTGCTTGATCATCAGTGCTCATTACAAAGATTCGCTCCTGACGCGCAAAGTTCCGGCACCGGTGTTAAGTACTACACCGATGATCGTAATAATCAGTACCAGAGCCAGGGCTATCAGTTGCAAAACTTCTCCTTGAAAGTTACAGCAGACGCGCAAACAAATGCGCAACGTCTACTTTGAGCTTTAGTATATTCTCACAGCTCGCCACGCATTACAAGACTTTCAGGCAAAAAACTCAAATCAGCGCACCGTGCCCTCCGNNATCAGCGCACTCGGTCTCCGGCGCATGTTTTTCGAGCGATCGGGAATTCACCCGCTGCACCCCATCATAAAATAAGCCTGTGAACGGGCAGGAGGAACAAACAAAGGACAGCCCCCTGTCTATTCAAAGACTCAGCAAGGCGCGTTTGATGTTTGTTACCAGCTCATCCACCAGCTTCTTGTTGCTCCTAGGGTTCCAAACAAAACAATAATTAAGCACAAAGTCTGAGACATACGGGAGCGCAACAACGGCGGCGCCTTCACCTAACGGATAATTGCGAGGGATATTGATAATGTGCGTACCCCGCTCCACTATCTTGAGCGCGCTGCTCTCATGTTCAACATGAAAGATATCCACCTCATAGTTCTCACGAATAAGATCGGCTCTTGCAATGCTGAGTACCAACAAAGGCTCTCGGTGAGGGTATACGAAATCGTAGTCTTTGATGTCTTGCACGGTCACACTCTTTTTGTGTGCCAGGGGGTGGTTGATGCTCACCAATATGACCTCGGTGTTGATGCTCACCACCAAATACGAAAGATCTCGTGGGATGTAGTCCAAACCGGTGACTCCCACAAAAGCCCCGTCGATGCTGCCCTGCTGCACCTTTTGCAAAATATCGTAAGGGTCGGACTCAACTATCTGAATCGAGACCGGCTGAGCTTGTTCTCCGGTAAAGGACTCCAAGAAGGAAGGGGTCACTTCATCAAGGAATAGGTAGGTATATCCGATGGTAAGCTGGTGTTTGTTCGCCGTACTCTTCAATGCTATCTGTGCTGAAGCCTCATCAAGCAAAGTGAGCGCCTCTTTTGCGGCGGGAAAGAAGAGTTTACCTTCGTCGGTGAGCTCCATTTTCTTGGTCGTGCGTTTGAGTAGCTGCGCGCCCAAATCCCGCTCAAGCGCCAGAACATGGCGGCTCACCACCGGCTGAGCAAGATACAGCTTGTCCGCAGCGCGCGTAAAACCCGCCTCCTGTACAACGGCAACAAAACTCCTCATATGCTCGATGCGCATGTTATCCCTCGTCTCCGGTGAAGGTATTCAATTCTATGTCATTATCGCATAAATGCAGGATAAAGGGGTATTTCTCTTTCACTTTTACCCGTGTGATACTGAATGGGAGCTTGCTCATGGCAACAGCAACGAGAGTAAGGAGAAAAAGGAAGATGGATATCGATGCAAACAACCACGCAATAAGCAGGCGGAGCTTTATGTCCCTCTCCGCATTGGGCGCCGGCGTCTTTGCCGCAACAGGTCTTGCGGGCTGCGCCCCCCGGTCGGCAGAAGAAGAAGCAAGTGCAAAAGCCGCCTCAGAGTCCGGCACCTCGCCCGATTGGCTCGGCGAAAACGTCATCATCGAAGAGAGTCGGATAACCGAGACCCGCACCACCGAAGTGCTCATCATCGGCGCCGGCAACGGCGGTATGTCGGCTGCGGCCACCGCGGCGACTTTGGGCATAGACTTTGTCGTGTGCGAAAAGGGCACGACCGTTCAGAGCACCCGGGGCTGGGTAGGTGGCATCAATACCAAGTGGCACAAAGAAGCGAATATCGAAATTGACGAAGGCAAGGTGCTCAACGAGCTCACCCGATATGCATCCGGTCGCTGTGATCAAAGCGTCTGGCGCACCTGGATACGCGAAAGCGCAGCAACCATAGAGTTTCTCCATGAAGCACTCACACCTTATGGTCTCACTCTCTACCTCGACACAGAGGGTTATGACCATGCCACGGGAGGCACCGATTTCTTTGTGCCCCCCATTCAGCATATGTGGTACGACCCCAACGTTAAGGCTCCCCTTTGCGTGGCTGGCCCCGTCTCACCCTTGCAGCGCAATAATGCACTTGAACTGTTTATCAACGACAAGGGTTACACTATTGATTACGGGCACAAGCTGGTACAGCTCATCCGCGAGGATGGCGGCAGAGTACAGGGTGCTGTTTTTGAGACCGAAGCGGGCTACGTCAAGATACAAGCAGAAAAGGGCATTCTTCTCGCAACAGGCGGTTATGCCGCTAACCCTGCAATGGTGCAAGCCCTTAACTTCACCACACCCTCCTGCGTGACCATGGGATGCATGATGCCCAACTGCACGGGAGACGGCATCAAAGCCGCTCTGCACATCGGAGCAACGAAAGATGAGCAGTCCGCCGCCATGATCTTTGACCGCGGCAGCGTTGCTCCCGGCGTGGACTGCGGATACATCGATTCAGGCGGCGAGTTGGCATTTCCCGTCTACGGCGAAGCGGGCGATGGCCTCATAATGGGAAGCCAGCCGTTCATGAAGGTCAACCGTTTGGGCAAACGCTTCTTCAATGAGTCGGCGCCCTATGACTGGTGCACTTTTGCCGCCAGCAAACAGCCGGGAGGGGTCTGGTGCTCTGTCTTTGACGCCAAGGCCCCCGAAGATGTTCAGCGTTTTAGCGTTGTCGGTTGCGCAAAATCCGGCACGCTCAAACTACAAATGGGACCGATCGAAGAGGTGTTTAAAGATGTCATGGAGCAAGGTGTGCTCATTTCCGCCAACACCTTGGAAGAACTTGCTGAGAAGCTCGGGCTGCCTGTCGATGATTTCATCGCCGAAGTCGAGCGATACAACACCTTCTTCGATGCGCAAAAAGACGAGGACTTCGGCAAAGAGGCATACCGCCTCAGTGCGCTCAGAACACCTCCTTTCTACGGCTTTTGGAACGGCGGCCAATTCCTGACCACCCTTGACGGGCTCTGCATCAACTCCGATATGCAGGTGCTCGACGATACGCACACCGTCATCGACGGCCTGTATGCTGCAGGGGATTGCTCCGGCAGTCTCTACGCCGGCAACTACCCCGAATACCTTGTAGGCAACGCCTCCGGCCGTACCCTCACCTTCGCCCGTCATGCCGTGTTACATATGACGGGTAACGTCTGATAAGCACCGGGAGCAGGCAAGGCAGATAGGGGCTGTC
>DOMT01000228.1 GCA_003509825.1 Coriobacteriia bacterium | reverse complement strand
GAGGCCGCCGGTCGCACCGGACTGGTTTGCGCCGGTGGCTCGACAGTCGACGCCAAGAGCTTCCTTACGCAGCTATGGGAGCAGATCCACGTCGGCGGGGCCTGCGGAAACGCCACGGGTCGCAACATCCATCAGCGCTCTCTCGACGAGGCCGTGCGCCTCACCAAAGCCATCAGCGCCATAACCCTGGCCGACTACGATGTGGAAGAGGCTCTGGACGTCTTCGAGGGCAAAGAGGACTTCAAGCTGTAACAGCGTTTATTGCAGCCGGGTATAAAAAACGAGCGATTCCCAAAGCGGAGTCGCTCGTTTTTCTTTGGAGAGGGTGTCAGTACTGGCTCGGGTGCCGTTCGAAGAAGTCGGTACGGGGTGGTAACTCCCTGACGGGGTGCTCGCCTTTCGCGCGGGCCTCGGGGGAGACGAAGGTTTCAAGGTCGTCGAAGATGCGGTCCCAGGAGAAGAACTCACGGCATGTGGTGGTTTCTTCGAGATTCAGGTAGTCAAGTATCATCTCCGTACCCTTGGGAACGATGGGGTGCATGAGCACCGTGCAGATCCTGAGCAGATAGAAGGCATTGCATAGGACGACGATACGGGCCTCAGTGTCTTCACCTGCCTCCCTGATGGCATCCGACCAGTATTTGTTGGCCTTGCGTATGTATTCGGCAACGAGTTGCGAGATCGTATGGAACTCCTGCCTGAACATCAGGCGTTCATACGTGAGAATCGTTTCCCGCGCCTCTGCTGTAAGCTTGGTATCGACGCTTCCCAGCGGCATCATGCCGTCATTGTCTTTTTGCGCCGTATAAAAGCAGGAGCGGGCCAAGCGGTTGAAGACGTTGGTGAGCAATGTGCCCTCTTTGAGTACGGGGTCGGCATCTTTTGCGCCTGCCGTGGGGTTGAGCGGCTTGGGCTGAAAACTTACCGGCTTGAGACCGAGACCCAAAGCAAGGAAGTGCGCACGGAGCTGTTCGGCCGTGTAGTGATCCAAAAGTTCATCGGCCATGGGCGGTTTGACCGCTCCCGATGATGACGCTTTCTTGTCCAAAAACAGCAGATGATAGTTGGCGATGAGTTTCGATTGCTTGAGTTCGCCCGGTAAAGCGACCGGCTGTGGCGCATNNGGGGCAGCCCATAGCGCGGTCTGCGCAACTCCGTAGAAGTAGATGTTGTCTTGCCCGATGAACTGATATATCTCGCTCTCGGGGCTGCACCAGTAGTCTTTCCAGCTTTCGGCATCGTCGAGTGCGGCTACCGAGAGTCTGGACTCATTGAGGGTCTCGATACCCTTGCCACGATTATCAACATAGGTTTTGGTAAAGCTGATCGGTGCCCAGAGCGATTCGGGCCACACCCAGACCGTCAACCCTTCAACATCCTCCATCACGGGAGCGGCAACGCCCCACTCGATGTTGCCCGTGAGACGAAAAGGTACCAGCGCCTTTCCGGTACGATAGCGCATCTGACGGGCATCGAGTTGCAAGCGCGCAGCGTCACGGTCTTCCAGACCGGTGAACTCGAGCTCAAACGATTGTTTGCCTTTTTCCGCAGGACGATACACGTGGCCGGGCAGCGTATCCTTGATCTCGAAGTAGTCGTTTTCATATTCATTTTTTACATAGATGATCGGTGGCACCAAAAACTCGTCGATCGTATTGACAACAACATCGCGGGACTTACCGTCGGCCCTGAGTACGCCGACGTGTTCTTTAAGAAGGCAGCGCATCGCAGGCAGATCGAAGTACCAGTTCTCCACATCATGCATCACCGGCTTATTGCCGGTCAGCGCGCTTTTGGGATCGATCAGATCTCCGGGCATATACTGGTGACCGAGGTCGCATTCATCGGCATAGGCATGCTCGGATTTGCACCCGGGAATCGGACATCGACCGACCACCTGGCGCCCGTTGAGAAAACTGCCCGCCTCCTCGTCATAAAACTGAGCGGTGGATCGTCTCTGTAGATATCCGTTTTTGTAAAGTTTCGTGATGAGGTCTGCGGTAAACTCTCCGTGCACGGCTTTTGCCTTACCCAACCCCGAACCTTCGAAGATATCCAACGAGATCCCGTAATTCCTCAAGGTGTTGACCTGTGTGTCGTGATTGGCCCGCACGTAGTCCTCGATACTGCCGNNTCTCACCGGCTTCAACGAGCTTGCGATAACCCTCTTCGATGGGGGAGCCGTAGCAATCGGTACCGCAAACGAAGAGCACGTTTTGCTCACCGATACGGTCTCTGAGAAAACGGGCGAAAACATCGGCGGGAACGTAAACGCCACCGATATGTCCGAAGTGCAGACCCTTGTTGCCGTAGGGCATACCGGCGGTGACGATCGCTTTTTTCGGAAAAACCGGACGCTCGTTATCCGTGGCTACGTTTTTAATTTCGCTCATATTGCTTCGTCCAACTCTTTTCTTCGTTTGAGGTTTGCTCTTCAAGCACGCGAGGCCACCCGCAAACATACGACTCCATTACAGAAATGTGCCTCTTCTTGTGAGCCGACACTTGCTCATATATTCTTGAAATTATCGCACAACCTCGATGATTGGATGAGCATGGCTGAATTTGATTTTGATCGATTTAAGCAGGATTTCATGAACGGCGTCAGTAATGTTGCGGATTCGGTCTCTTCGGCGGCGAAAGAGACCACCGGGGATGTAAAACGTTTCAAGTACTTCAATGAAACCGGTCGCGATCTCTTTGCCGGTGGATTTACCACAAGCCATGGCGGAAACATCAGCGTCAGCGACGGAGAGTCCATCTGGATTTCAAAAACCGGGGCCATGCTCGGTCGCATATCGCCGGGCGATGTGCGCAAAGTCTTTATGTCACCGACCGATCTGGATGCCCAGGCCTCCATGGAGTTGGTTGTGCATAGGGCGATGTACCAGGCATGGGCCGACCGCTGTCGCGAGCTTGACGTTGCGTTCGGTGAGAAGTCCATCATACACGCGCATTCCAAATACACCACTTACCGGTCTTTGGTGGCCGAGGACGTAATACCGCCGGATTCGGAGGGTAAGATGACCCTCGGCGAGTCCGTGCCCGTCATCGCAGTTGAGCTCGGTGTGGCCAGCGAGGAGGTGGCGGAGAAGATGGCCGCCTTGGTCGCAGACGGTGGTTTCATCGGCATCGTACGCGGACACGGCCCCTTTGCCATGGCCGATACCCCCGAGGAGGCCTTCCGGCTGATTTCGTGCTTGGAATACTCTTCCGAGCTACTTACTTTGTTTGACATGACCGGAAAACAGCCGCTGTAATATGACAAAAGTCGACCTTTTCGATTATGAACTGCCCGAGCAACTCATAGCCCAATATCCCTGCGAAGAGCGTGACGGTTCGCGTCTGCTGGTTGTTACGCGGAATACCGGCACCCTTGAGGACAGGTTTTTCTCCGATCTCCCCGGATATCTACGTGCAGGCGATGTGTTGGTGCTCAACGATTCGCGGGTGATACATACCCGCCTTCTCGGAAGCAAACAGGAAACCGGCGCCCATATCGAGCTGTTTCTCCTCAAACACAAGGAGGGGGATTCAAGCACCTGGGAGGCTCTTGCGCGCCCGGCACGACGCCTGAAGCCGGGTGATATCGTTGTTTTCAAGGAACCCGCTCCTGTTTTTTCCGCCGAGGCGGGAAGCCATCCGAACGAACCCGTATCTGTGGGTCTGAGGGCTCGCGTTATCGAGAAGTCGGATGCGGGTTCCGTCATCGTCTCGCTGGAACACGAAGGTGACCTCTATGAAGTTCTCGACCGGGTAGGACATGTGCCTTTGCCACCTTATATCGACCGCGCCGATGAGCGGATCGACGTCTCCCGTTACCAGACGGTTTTTGCCGATGAGCCGGGATCCGTGGCTGCACCGACCGCAGGTTTGCACTTCACCCCCGAGCTCCTGCAGGGATTAAGGCAAAAGGGTGTGGAGATCGCACGGGTCACGCTCCATGTAGGGCTGGGAACGTTTCGGCCCGTGCAGTGCGCGGAAATCGAAGATCACCCGATGCACGAGGAGTTCTACCACATCTCCGAAGAGGCCGCCGTTGTCATCAACAGAGCCAAAGCCGAAGGTAGACGTGTGGTGTGCGTAGGCACGACTTCCGTCCGCACACTGGAGAGTGCCGTCGTGCAAGATCCGGGCGATTCAGGCACCGTGGCTTCGGTCGCTCCGGGGTGGGGGAGCACCGATATCTTCATCTACCCCGGGGGGCGCGGATTTGCAATAGCCGACGCTTTGATAACCAACTTCCATCTGCCGAAGTCCACGCTCTTGATGCTGGTTTCGGCGTTCTATGATCGCGAAAAGACCCTCGAAGCCTACAAGCACGCCGTAATCGAAGCCTACCGCTTCTTCAGCTACGGCGATGCGATGTTTTTGCAGTAGTCGATACGNNTGCATTAGGCGCTCAATG
Organism: Coriobacteriia bacterium; assembly: GCA_003509825.1. Lineage (GTDB taxonomy): Bacteria > Actinomycetota > Coriobacteriia > Coriobacteriales > UBA8131 > UBA8131. Next base: position 1,752 of record DOMT01000228.1, on the reverse strand, counting down.
CTTCTAAACCATGAAGATTAACGTAATGATCGGGTAAGCAAATCTTATGTTCTTTTTAAGAAGCAGATAGGCAAGACCAAAGAAAACAGCACTCGTTACGGCAGTAATTCCTGTAAGCATATCTTGCGTAAAAATGTGTCCCAGTCCCCAAGTTAATCCGCATAAAATGCCGCCCCACGGAATCTTATGGTTCTTAAAAACCAGTTCACCGAATTTTTGTCCGAAAACAATGATTGCAAGAAACAATCCACCCTCAAAAGTGTAGTAAACATATTGGGCGATAAAGGCAATAATGCCTTGTTGCCCAAAGCGCTCCGTCATCCCTAAAAACTCCGCTACCTTGACTATTTCACTACTCGCTTGTGTTCTTGCTTCGTTTGAGACAATACGCAAGCGTACAGATAAGGGCTAACAGTATAAGTAAATGCAATACGATGTGGTACAAATCTACTATATAAACAGTTGATGATTCAAAGAGTTTGATTGTATCAGAAAAGTATTGTATATTACCCTCCCACGGTCCGGCGATTGTAAAAAACCAGTGAAAATAAAACTGTGCCGCCAACCATGAAAACAGCCATATCAAAAGCACATATTTACCAACACTTTCTTTTGTTATAAACCAAGTGAATGCTGCCGCATAAATTAAAAAGAATAATCCATCATCTTTCCATGCTTGTGATACGAGCATCTGATCGCCAAATGAAAAGCCTGTCATATCCAAGAAAAACCACAGTAGTAGTATTCCATTTACGACAATACAAAGTTTTTTATTCAACGGTTCACCTCCAGAAACATGAACTTGCTTTATCTTGACCTATCACTCTTTCCAGTCCCACCGGTTTTGCTTAACGTCCGCCAGCTGTTGTTAACGGCGGTAATGAATAACCACTGAGAGTCGGGCAAGAATAGCCAATTCTGGTCAAATAATAATCGCCAATACGCCAGCAATTGACCATGCTCGCCCAACATTTTTTATCGTAGCTTTATTGCACTGGGAACTGCCTCGACAGAATACGTATCCAGACCCGCACCGCGATAGCTCGGACCCTTCATCATGAACACCGTTGCTTTGTCGAACACGCGATCGAGCATGCAAAGCAGCGTCTCGTCACCTGTGAAGAACTCATCCCAGTTGATGACCGGGAAGTTGCTGGTGAGTATGAGCGTATTGGGACATTCTTTATCGTATCGACGGTCGATGACATCAAAGAAGAGGTCCGTGCAGGCCTTGTCGAAAGTACAGCGCCCGATCTCGTCGATGATCAGACACGATGGCTTCACCAGAGAGCCGATAGTCTTTGCCGGATTTCCCGACTTAGCCGCCTTCGCCAGTTTGTCTCGGAGTTCTGTCGCCTTCAGAATGTATGCCTTATAGCCTCTTTGACAACATTCGTATCCGTATGCTTGGGCAAGGTGGGTCTTCCCGATTCCGTGCGGGCCTATAAGCGCGATTTTCTTGCGTGCGTGCAGATTCGTTAGCGCCGACAGTTTCTTGAGCGCAGCTGCATCGCGTCCCTGTATTCGACTGAAATCGAAACCTTCAAAGGTCTTGGGCTCCTTGCGCGGCAGACGACTCAGCCTGAGCATGGTCGCTATAGTCGTCTCATGACTTTTCCGTGCCAGGTATGCAAATACTGAGGCTACGGCTTCAAGCTCCGATTCCCCCATATCCGAACGTTCCGCCAGTGTGGCCAGCTCCTCTATCATCAGATTGAGTCCCAGCTCGCCAGCGCTGGTTGTGACCTGATC
>DOMT01000054.1 GCA_003509825.1 Coriobacteriia bacterium | reverse complement strand
TGCGGAGATTGCACATGAAGACATCGGCCGTTTCGAGCAGCTTAAACAGAACCTCCAAACCTTCCGATTGCTTGAGATCGAGGGCGATACAGCGCTTGTTGACGTTTTCACTCTGAAAGAGGACGTTGCCTTCGTCGTTGCAGGGTAAATCCAGATCGCGGGCATAATGGCGCCAGTAATCGCCTCGGGGAGAATCCACCTTGATCACTTCGGCGCCCCAGTCGGCCAGCATCCGCGCCGCCTTGGGAATCACAACATAACTGCCCATCTCCACGACTCGCAGGCCGTCCAACATACCGCTCAATGCCGCTCCCGGCTTCCTCGGGCTTCGTAGGGCCTGTGCATTTTTCTAGCTACGATCCTGAATCTCGGACTCCGCGCCGTGCCAGCATTGGGTTGCCGGGAGCCCCGGAATGCTTGAGGCTACGAATGTCGGATCTTTTTGCTGCTTGCGCTGCAGGGTGTAGTCATCAAGTGCGCGCAGTGCCCATTTACCGAGCAACACGATGGCGACGATGTTCATGAAAGCCATCGCACCCATGACGATATCCGCAACGTTCCAGGCCAAATCGAAGCTCGACTGCGTGCCGAGGAAGATCGCGATCAGGCAGGTTACGCGAAACACCAGTAGCACGATCTTGTTGTCCTTGATGAACTTGATGTTGCTCTCGGCGTAGAAATAGTTGCCGATCAGGCTTGAGAATGCGAAGGTGAAGATCGCAAACGTGATGAAGTGGATGCCCATCTCGCCGACCGAGAAGCTCACCGCCTGCTGTACCAACGGGATACCGTTTAATTCTCCCGGGTTTCCGTTGACGTAAAACACAAGCACCATCATCGCGGTGCAGGAGCAGATGAGTAAGGTGTCGATAAATACCGACAGCGACTGCGCCAGACCCTGCTTACAGGGGTGCGAAACCGATGCGGCAGCGGCGGCGTTGGGAGCCGAACCCATGCCGGCCTCATTGGAGTAGAGGCCGCGCTTGATGCCGATGAGCACGACCGATCCGGCAAAGCCGCCGAATATCGACTCGAAATCGAAGGCCGACGCGAAAATCAGCGAAAACACCGCCGGTACCGCACCGAGGTTGGTGACGGTAACCCACAGTGCCAATACGATATAGGCGGTTGCCATAACGGGCACGATGACCGACGTCATGAAGCTGATTCTCTGAGCTCCACCGAAGATGATGAAGGCGGTGAGCACGACGAGGATGATTCCCACCGCAAGCGGCGCCTGGGTGCTAGCGTAGCCGGGGATGTAGTGTTCCAGCGCCGAGGTCATGTTAAACGACTGGAGAGCGTTGAATCCGTAGGCGAAGCAGATGACGAGCAGGATGCTGAACAGCACGCCGAGCCAACGTTTGCCGAGTGCTTGCTCGATGTAGTAGGCGGGACCTCCGCGAAACTCGCCGTTCGGCCCTTTGATCTTGAATATCTGGGCGAGGGTCGACTCGATGAAGGCCGAGGAAGCGCCGATGATCGCCATTATCCACATCCAAAAGACGGCTCCCGGACCTCCGAGGGCGATCGCCGTGGCGATACCTGCGATATTTCCGGTGCCGACCCGACTCGCCGTTGAGACCATGAGGGCCTGAAATGAGGATACGCTCTTGCTGCCCTGCACGCGTTTTTGCTCGGTGAGCACCGTAAACATGTCTTTGATGAAGCGTATCTGAACGAACTTGGTCCTGAAGGAAAAGTACAGGCCCGAGCCGATGAGCAAAAACACCAAAACATAGGTGTACATGGTGTCGCTGACCAAACCGGTGATACCGACCAAGCTATCGTTGATCCAATCCATAATCGTCCGATCTCTCGTCTGTTTTACAATCAGCGCATTGTATCAGACAACAGATGTTCGGGTCGTGTATTTTGCCGGTTGATTTCCAAAATACCGCCGCCGTCGCATTACAACCGGCGGTAGTTGTTTTCGGGTCATATCTTTTTCAACCGTAGCCTCCCACTTTGATCGTCGTTTCTCTGTCGATGACATCGACCGCGCAGCAGCACACTTGTGACCACCGTGTTGACCGCCGGCACCTGCGACAACCATGTTGTGATGCTACGGGGTCTGATCTGTATGACGCGCAGCGACTTTTCCACGTGCTCGATCTCAAAATCATCATCGCAGTATCGGCTGCGCTGATAGTGTGTGGGTACTTGTGGGACAATGGAGGCATGATGTATTTGATTCCCGATAACGATGAGGCTTTGCTTCGAGAGTGTACGGTGCAGGTGTTTCGCAGCTCAGGACATGGCGGGCAGAGCGTGAACACCACCGACAGCGCGGTGCGACTCATCCACAGGCCCAGTGGAATCGTTATCGTTGCCCGTCGTGAGCGCAGCCAACTGATGAACAAGCGGGTGGCCTTAAAGCAGCTACGTGCCCGGCTGGAGGCCGCCAACCGTCCGGTAAAACCCCGTACCGCCACCAAGCCGAGCAAGGCTGCGGCAGAACGGCGTCTGGCTACAAAACGCCTGCAGGCACGCAAAAAGCAACAACGTTCACGGCCGATCGACGAGTGACGACGGTCGGAGTACCGAGTACATCTGCCGNNTGCCGTTTGAGCGCACTTACAATCGCTTACCGAGAGAAGCTCGTATAAATGAGGCGGCCGCGCCTTTTTTCGACAAATCGGGTGCTTTTCGATATATGGAGAAAAGCATCCCGCTGCTTGTTATACCTCGGCGAAACGACTCTCCGCGACGGCACTCGAGGTCGTATAATGCAAAGTGCGGGTCGGATTACGATATCTTCGACAGGAGAGAAAACGCTATGGACCACAAGCAGATCGAGACCGATAACGGTACGGTGCACTACTGGATACAGCGACATGTGGATGACGCAGCAAAATGCATCGTCTTCACCCATGGCCTCACCGCCGATCATCGCATGTGGGAGAAGCAGATCCCGTTCTTCTTACAGGATTACACGGTTATCACCTGGGATGTTCCCCTGCACGGTCTGTCGCGTTCGTATCGGGAGTTTTCCTATTACAACACCGCCNNGCCGTCGACCTCAAGGCGATTTTGGATGCGGAGGGTATCGCCCGGGTGGTGTTGGTGGGCATGTCCATGGGCGGTTATCCCAGCCAGGTGTTCGCCGATCTGTACCCTGAGATGGTGGAGGGCTTTGTGGCGCTGGATACCACGCCGTTCGGCCTACGGTATTACTCCAAGACCGACCTCTGGATACTCAAGCAGGTAAAACCATTGGCAAGGCTTTTCACCGACGGCCTACTTCGCAGCAGTATGGCAAAACAGGTCTCGAAGACGCAGTATTCCTACGATACGATGCTCGAAATGCTGGCACCGCTGTCCAAAGAACAGATCATCGAGCAGATGGACATCGCCTATGGCAAGTTCGCCCTCGAAAACAGGGATATGGAGTTCGGCTTTCCCGTGTTGTTGCTTCTGGGCGACAGCGATAAAACCGGCAAGGTGAGCCGATATAACAAGATGTGGGCCGAACATACCGGTTACCCACTGCATGTAATCCAAAACGCCGCCCACTTTGCAAACGGCGACAATCCCGACCAGGTAAATAGGGAGATCGACGACTTCATACGCGGGTTGTAGCCTGCACGCGCCCGGGGGGAGCGCGGCTGCGAAATCTTCCGGTAGCATATCGCTTTTCGTAGTCCGTATGCTCCCTTTAAGCACATGCTTGCAAGTTGGTTGCTGTGAAAATGCGGCGATCAACCGGTAATTTACCGCAATAAGCTCTCCGTAGAGCGCTTATTGAAGGAGCTGTGTGTTGATTTCGGGTGGACGCTAATCGTCAGCGGAGTTCTTCGGGTACCTTGTCGGCATCGAGCAGCGTTGTGCAGTTAGGGCAACGAACCGCGGAATCCGGAATGGTGCTGCCGCAATAGGGGCAATCCTTGGTGTTCGCGGGTTTTTTCTTCATCATTTTGTTGATACCCATGACGATGAGGAAGACGACGAAGGCGATAGCAACGAAGTTGATTACCGCTCCGATGAAGTGTCCGTAGGTGAATTTGCTGTTACCGACGGTGAACATCAAAGCGTCGAGTGATCCGCTGGGGATAAAGATAGCGATAAGGGGATTGATGAAGTCCGCCACCAGTGCCGCGACTATCGCGGTAAAGGCGGCACCCATGACAACTGCCACGGCGAGGTCAACCACGTTGCCGCGCTGGAGAAAATCTTTGAAGTCTCTGAACATCTTCATAATGCTAAATATAATAGCATATTATGAACTGCTATGCAAATTCACACTTTTACGAGGTGTTTTGTGGCGCCCAAACGACTTTTCTCTTCGGGGGAGGTGCTATAATGGGGCGATTGGAGGATGGGGCTCACAGACGGAGAGCTATGGATACCGACGCCATAATACTGAGGGCCACCGACATCTCCTATCGTTATGGTAAGGTGGATGTGTGGCAGCATCTCGGTTTTGAGCTGGCACGGGGTGTAATCGCCTTTCTGGTGGGCGCAAACGGATCGGGTAAATCCACGCTTTTGCGCTGCCTCGCCGGATGGTCGCCGGTATCTTCGGGTAGGTTGCTTTTCAAAGGCCGCCCGCTTTCTGCTTCGGATCGGCGGATGAGGGCGGGAATAACCTTCGTCCCCGACGTTCCGGCATTCTACGACGACCTCACCGCGGAAGAACATATCGATTTCGTCCTCAGGGCAAACCGGAGACCGGAACGCAAGGACGAGGCCGAGCGCCTGCTTAAGGCCCTGGGTCTTTTCGGGCACAAGGCGCGTTATCCCTCAACCTATTCGCGAGGCATGCGGGTTAAGCTCGGTTTGGTGCTGGCGCTTTGTCTGGAGACGGATCTGCTTCTCTTGGACGAACCCTTCGGTCCGCTGGACGACGAAACGTCGGCGGTGCTCTGTCGTGAGCTCGCGGCTTCGGCGGCCGGGGGAACCACCGTCATCATCAGTCACCACGGTCAAGTTCCGGGGTTGTCTGCCGATAAGACACTCAACCTGCGTGAGGGCGGTCTTGAGGTGCGGGTGGGGAGCGGTGATTCGCCTTCCGACGAAGCCGTTGCAAGCGACCCGTCATGAGAGATGTCGCGCTGCTTGCAAAACTCAAGCTCCGGCACCTGTTTTCCCTATTTGCTTTGATCCTTTCCGGCCTGCTCGGCTCCGATGTCAGGGAGGCAAGGAAGGCGGGAGAGCGCTTTTACCTCGCATATAGCCTCGCCTTGCTCGCCGGCGTTTTGTTCCTACTCTGGCTCGCCCTTTTGGATTTAGCGGTGAGGGTGTTTACCGGAGTGGGTGCGGAGATAACGCTCGTGCTTTTGTCGTTGGTGTTACTCGTTTTTCCGCTGGTCTACATCGTAACGGCCATCGGTCACCTCAGATCCTGCTCGATAAAGATGACGGCGCCGGACATCGCGTATATCGCCTCGAGTCCGATAGGCACAAGAAGTCTGGTGGCCTGCTCGGTCGGCGGTCAACTGCTCGGATATTGTCTGCCGATCCTGCTTTTCGGGTATCTGATCGGAGTTTGTTTGTGTAGCGGGCTCGGGCTTGTGGGGGTCGCTGAGACCATGGGGGTTACGGGTGTCGCAGGGGGCTCCTCCACATTTTTCCTGTCGCTTGCCTGCACCGTCGTATTTGCCCTGATTACGTATGTGATGTTGCTTGCAGGTTGGTCGGTGGGCCTGCTGCGGTTGTTTGACATCTCGCCCGGAAGCGGCACTGATGGAGGGAGGAGCGTGCGCCGTGCCTTCGCGAAGCGGCCTGGAACCGTTTCCTACGGCGGTGACGATGGAGCTCGCGGCTTGCATCCCATTGTGCTTTACGCCGGGGCTTTTCTGATTTTGATCCTGCTGCTTTTTGCCCTCTTGCTCCTACTGTTATACGGTGGAATTATGAACCCGGAGGCGATAGCCGCTCTCCTTACCCGGGAGTTTCCTGCTCTCTGTCTTGCTTTGACCGGCTTGCTCGCAGTCGAGATCATGGTGATCTTCGGTCTATCCGCGCGGGTGTCGATGATGAGGGTGATAGAGCGAAACGCGTCTTATGCGGATACGCACACGTTGAGGTTGGGGCTGCTCTACGGGCTCGACGGTTACAATGCGGTTCGCAGGCAAAGGCGCGTTGCGGCCAGGGGAGCCTTGTTTACCCTGCCCGCCGTCGACGGAGGCGGAGCTGTGATCGCGCGCTCCCTCATCTCCCATCTCCGACAATTCGAAGGGATCCCGAGCCTGCTATTTTGGGGAGTCTTTGCAGCTCCCTGTGCCGCCTTTCTCTTTATAGGTGCGCCGCTGTCGCCGATCGATCTCACCGGTCTACCGGGTGCTGCAAGTTTCGATATGTCGGGCCTTCAGCTCTTTCTCTGGATCTACTGGTTGGTGATGCTGCTTCTCTTTCCGATGGGAGCGCGGGAGATGACCCGGAGCTTTCATGATGACCTGCGCAGAAAAGCCGTTCGCAATCGCCTGCCCTTCGGCACCCTCGAACTACTCGTTTTAAACGTGCTGCCGTCATTCATCCTGGTAAACGTGCTTACGCTTGTGGTGATAGTCATACTCTGGTGGTCACTTGTCGAGTTGCCTTGGCTCTTGTTGTACGGAGTGGCGATCAACGTCCTGCTTGCGCTCTGCTCCGGGCTCGACGGGCTGAAAGTGGCGCCGTCGCAACGTGGTTGTAGCTATGAGCTCGCGATCCTCACCTGTGCTTTTCTGTTGTTTTTGGCTTCATTGACCGGCGTGCTTGCACTGATTGCGATTATCGTCGGCATGTGCATCGTTGCGCTCACCTATCTCATTCAGTATAGCTCGGAGTAAGGGATTGGCTGTGGATGGAGAAGCGCTTTTCGTTCACGCGTCCACGGTTACAGCATGCTAAAGTGCGCGAAAGTCAACCGAATCCATCCGCGAACGGCATATCTGCTTGTCTTTCAAGCACTTTAGCGTGGAAATCGGGATAAAGGGCTTCTTTTGTGATCTTGGTGAAATAGTATGCGTTAGCTGCTAGAATGGCTGAATCTCACAATATCCGGCGAGAAGGGAAACACAAGCATGTCTTGTACCTGTGATGGGGCGAAGCGTCGTGCACTCTACGGCTTTACAGGTGGCCGCAGGGCGTTCAGTCCGGTAGCAGCTGCGCTGCTTTCNNACAAACAGCTTTTCCTTTCTTGCCGGTCCAACAGCTGCTTCGGGTTGTGGGCAAGCCGCAACTCCCGAAACTGCGCTTCCTCCACTCGTAACAGTAGGACGGTCGTTTTTCGATCAGGTCGTGAACGTGGACTTTGCGCTGTCTTCTTCACCCGCAACCGCAGGTCGGTCGCTATGAGCCTGATCGATCTTTTGGATGACGACCCGACCTGGGGGGAGTTCGCCCGCTACAAGCTCGATGTCGGGCACCTCGCCAAGCGGGATGAGGAGCGGCTCAAAGCGCTGGTGGCAGCTGCGTCATACAAGGATGTCGCACATCTGATCCAACGGGGGGAGGCGCTCCCACCTCCGCAGAAGATACTGCTCAACAAGTTCGGCACAGCAAAGAAGCGGGTGGTTTACGCCTTCGATGACGATGTGATGTGGGTGCTTAAGCTTTTGGCTTGGCTGCTCTACCGCTTTGATCACAAACAACCCGAGGGTTGTTATTCATTCAGGCGAAACTACGGGGCGCATCGGGCGTTTAGGGACATCGTCCGCACGCCGAAGATTGCCGAGCACTGGTGCTGCAAGCTCGATGTTTGCAACTATTTCAACAGCATACCGGTCCCACGACTTGTGCCGATCATCCAAAACGAGCTCGGCGAGGATCAGCCTCTCTGTGGGTTTTTTGAACGCCTGCTCACGGCTGACGTGGCCTTTTGCGACGGCTCCCTACTCAGCGAAAAGCGGGGAGCTATGGCGGGAACGCCGCCGGCGCCGTTTTTGAGAAACCTCTACCTGCGGGCGCTGGACGACCGCTTTGTGGGGCGCGGACTGCCCTACGCGCGTTACTCGGATGACATCATCATCTTCGCACAAAGCGAGTCCGAGGTGCTGGAGTGCCGCAACGAGGCGGTGTCCCTCATCCTCGAACACGGCCTGGGTATCAACGAGGAAAAAGCCTATATCGCCCCACCCGGAACTCCCTGGGAATTTTTAGGCATGTCGTATCACGCCGGCACCATCGATCTGAGCGCGGCGACGTGCAGAAAACTCAAAGGCAAGATACGCAGAAAAGCCCGGGCGCTCAGGAGGTGGATGTTGCGTAACNNAAGCCGCAACGGGCGATGCGTGCGTTCATACGCAGCTTCAACCGCAAGTTTTTCGATCGTCGCGTTTCGAACGATCTTACCTGGGCGCGGTGGTTTTTCCCGGTGCTTACCACGGGCAGGAGTTTGAGAGAGATCGATCACTACCTACAGCAATACGTTCGCTACATTCCCACCGGGTGCTTCAACGGCGGGAATTACCGGCTGAACTATCAAAGTATGAAGACGTTCGGATACCGCAGTTTGGTGCACGAATATTATGCGGATCGCAAGATGCGGGCTTGTGGGACGGGCCTGGAAGCGCGTGGTGAACCCCGGCAGCTATCCGGATAAGATCAGGTAAAGAGGGGAGAATCGGATGGGAACCTTACAATCGCTCGAGGAGCGGATTCGCACCTACGCATTGGAGATCGGCTATAGCGCCGCAGGGTTTGCGCCCGCCGATGATTTCGATGAATATATCGACATCATCAACGATGCCGGGGCCCGCTATGATTGGTGGAAAAACGGTGCACGTGAGCCGATGGCCTGGGCCAGACCCGCTCAGAAGCTTGCGGGAACCAAGTCGCTCATCGTGCTCATCTACAACAGTGCACAGGTGCGCTTTCCTGCGGAGCTCTGTGAGAAACTCGGACGTATCTATCAGGCACGCTGCTACTTTGCTCAACCGGGCAACATCAATCACGCACGTCTTGAGCTCATGCGGGGCTTTTTGGCCGACTTGGGTATGCAGAGCACCGACGCTCCCTGGCTGCCGCAGCGCTGGGCGGCGCAGCGATCGGGGCTTGCGAGCTTCGGCAAAAACACCTTCGCCTACGCATCGGGGCTCGGATCCTTCATCGTCATCACCACGCTTTTGGTCGATCGGGAGCTCAACTACGACGAGCCCTGCGCGGTGAGCACCTGCCCCGAGGATTGCACGCTTTGCATCGATGCCTGTCCGACAAAGGCTCTCGGAGCTCCGTTTGAGTTGGATCCCCGGCGTTGCATCGCCTTCAATAACTGGATGCCGCAGGTGTCCGTTATTCCCCGCGAGATGCGCCCGCTGCTCGGGCAGCGTATCCACGGCTGCGATTACTGCCAGGAAGCTTGTCCGCGTAATAAGCAGGTGCTCGAAAATAACGAGAAGCGCCCGAAGGACAGCCTGCTCGAACTGCTCGTAAAGGAGATCGAATTCGACCGGCTCCTGCATCTGTCTGCCGAGTACTACGAACAGTGGGTGCGTCCGGTGATGTATAACTACATCACGAACCTGCGGCTCTTTCAGCGCAATGCCGCCGTTGCCATCGGCAATTCGCATGACGTGCGCTATCTCCCTGACCTGGCCCGTGAGCTGAGCAGTGAAAGCGAGCTGGTGCGGGCACACGTCGCCTGGGCGCTGGGTGAGATAGCCGGTGAGGAGGCGAGGCACCTGTTGCAGGCCCGTTTGGTCGTGGAGGAGGATGAGAGTGTCAGGCAGGAGATAGTGGCGGCGCTGGCTTAGGTGCCTGTCTACGGCTTCGAGGAAGCTGCAGGCTCCACTGCAATCGTGGCCGCATCCTCCAAGGCGACATCTTCGAGTGAGCCGAAGTCGATGTGGCAATAGCCGCCGGGGTTTTTAACCAGGTAGTCTTGGTGGTAGTCCTCTGCGAGGTAATAATTCTCCAGCGCAAGGAGCTCGGTTACGATCCGCTCGTCATAGCTCTTTTGAACCTCGTCGAAGACGGCCCGGATGACCTCTTCGTCGGAGGCATTCACGTAATACACTCCGGTTCGGTATTGGCTGCCGGTATCGTTTCCCTGTCTGTTGAGACTGATGGGGTTGATGATCTTAAACAGCTGTTCGGTCAGGGTTTTGAGGCTGACGATCTTCGGATCGTAGCGTACATGTACCGTTTCGGCGTGACCCATGCCGCCGTAGCAAACCTGCTCATAGCCGGGGTTTTCGGTATCGCCGTTTGCGTAACCGCTGGTTACGTCATAAACGCCCGGTATGCGGGCATAGTACTCCTCGACACCCCAAAAGCAACCTCCGGCAAAATAGATATCCCTGAGGTTTTCAGTATCGATCCGAACGGTCGTATCGTCGAGCATGACCTCTCCTCTCGTGCGTTCCGCTCCACCGCATCTGCCTAGCGCAAAGAGCAGTAGGGAAGAAACGAACAGTGCGACGAATTTTTCTATACCCCCGTCCCGCTCATCGATCCTTCGGACTCCTCCCCGGATCGATGGCGATATCTACATCGGGACTTTACTCGGAAACATGTCGATAATCAATCGCCATCGCCGGCCTTTACGATATCGCGCCCATGATGTGATCTTGTCGAAAACAAGTCCCCTGTAACCATGATGTAAAATGTAAAGACCGCAGTAAGCGGATTGTCGGCTATAAGATAAGGAATGCATCATGAAATGTCCTATAGACGGAGCGACGTTGCTTATGACCACCAGAAGCGGAGTCGAGATCGATTATTGTCCTGAGTGCCGTGGGGTATGGTTGGACAGGGGAGAGCTGGATAAAATCATCGAGCGTGAGGAGAGTGAAATACGTTCGCTGCGCGAAGAGGCAACGTCCCGACAGGAACAGAGGCCTACGCAGGATCAGCAGGTGATGGGGAGCAATATCATCGATGCCGTACAGCAGCAACTCAACAAGAATCGATATTACGACGATGACGATTACCACAAAAAGCAAAAATACGATGATAGGTACGACTCGAAATACTATAAAAAAAAGAAGCGCTCGTCTTTTTTAGGCGATCTTCTCGACTTCGGCTGAGGTGGGCAGCGCTCGGTCATCTGTGTGTCGAGTCGCAGGCCGTTTCAGTTCAGATATTCCTCGAGACATAAACCGCGTTCATACATCTCCTGCGCGGCCTGTTTGCCCACATAGCGATAATGCCAGGGTTCGAAGATGATTCCCGTGATGTCGATCTTGTCCGCCGGGTAGCGCAGGACAAATCCGTAGTGGCGGCAGTTTTCCATCAACCATTGCTGGGTGGGGTGATCCGCCTGGCTGTCGTCGAGCTGCCGGTGGGCGCCGTCCACGATGTCGACCGCCAATCCGATCTGGTGTTCACTCGTGTCGGGGGTGGCAACCGCCCTGGGGCCGGCATCGTTTGAGGGGGTGTTGGGATTCAGGGTGTCTTTCAGATCGCCACCATTCAGGTAAAAAAGTTCGGCTTGCATGGTGTGGCTGCGGTAGGCCGAGCAGATCCGGGGATCGAATCCCGCATTTCGGCAATCGGCAAGCATCTGTTTCAGGTCGTCTGCGCAGCGGACATCCACCTCATAATCCTGCTCGACCCGGGTCAGGTCGGGTAGGTATCCGTCGGGAATCTTGTTCCACGGGTTGACCAGTAGTAGGCTCCATGCACTTGTGTCCGGAGCGGCGGCATTCTGTGTGGGACAGGAGGGTACGGTGTCGGAGTCGGAGCCGGTCGAAGCGTCCCGCTCGGGAGACGACCCTTCGATGTCTTGCTGCGAGTTATCGGTTGTGGCACCGGACATATCTTGCGCTGCGAATACCTTGTTTGTGATCAGTGGAGCCGTAAGAACCAGTAGTACAACGAGTGCTGCGGCTGTGAGTATCATCGAGCCGTGATGCCGTATTTGGGAGTTGCCGAAGAGTTTTCTTCGTAGGTAAACCATTTCAACCTCGTTTTCATCGGGGAACGGGATCGTGATAATCGGCGATAACTGCAAAGCGGCAAGGAACCGCCATCGAAACAGCATCATCGAGTCAATGAAAACGGAGGTGCTTCGAACGGGGTGGTGAATGCCGATGAGATTATTTCATAGCGACCGCGGTATTGCCCGTAACGGTTTCCTTCGCGTTATTAAAGGAGAGGGAGAAGAAGGTCGCCTTATCTGCACGGTTTGGTGCAACACTCCTTTAACGGTTTTGTCTCCGTTCGGCACGGATCTGGATCAGTTCGGCAACGATGCACATCGCCAGCTCAGGCGGGGTCTTCGCACCGAACTTGAGACCGATGGGGGAGTGCGTGGCCTCGATCTGCTCACGTGTGATGCCTCGGGCTTGAGCCATCGCGAATACACGCTCGTTTTTAGCGGCACAGCCCATCATGCCAACGTAGTGGGCGCCGCATACGATGCCGTATATCAGCGCCTCGGGGTCAAACATGTGACCGCGCGTAAGCACCAGTACGTAGTCGCGCTCACCGATGCCCAGGTCGGGTAGCGCCGCGAAATCCTTGAGCAGAATACGCTCGGAGAGCGGGAAGCGTTCGGCGTTGAGAAAGTCCGAGTCGTTATCGAGTGCCACGGTTTCAAAGCCCACATCATGTGCCATCCGCGCTACCCACAGCGGCACCTCGCCGGCTCCGAAGATAAAGGCCCTGCCCACGCGCTCCAACGGCAACGAAAGCCAAGCGACCCCGGCGTACTGTTCGTTATGCATATGCGGGCCACGGGTTATGTCGAGCATCTGAAACTTATCGCGCTCGGAATAGGGGCGGGAGAAGACGATTTCCTTGTCCTCGTTGGCAAAAAAGATGCCGGGCCTGCCATCGGCGCTGCCGTTACCCTCTCCACGCATGCCGACGACGTCGGTGTCCTCACTGTTGACGGCCAGGATGGCGTCGGTGACGATTTTAAATCCGAGCCAGGATGGTGTGGGTTCATCCAGGGCACGCAGCGCCCGTTCGAGCGTGGGGATGTCGGATGTATCCAGGTCGGCGAGAAGAACGTCGAGACTTTCGGCAGTGATATCCGGATGGTCTTTGAGCTGTTCGGCCGAGAAGTAGGGCAGATCGTCGACGCTCACCGCAGGTGTGCAACCGGATTCGAGCGCGGCGATCATCCTGTCGAGTGCTTCCCTTATCGTCGTTGCCATACGTCTTTCACCATGCCTTTCTCCTCGGATGAGAAGATTATACTATAATGATCGGAGAGCAACGTCTGTAGAAATCGAGAAGGAGCTTGACCGGTGTCATCGTTAACAGCAGAGGTCATCACACGGAAATCTGCGGGAATCGAGGAGATGAAGGCCCTTTATACCGAGGCCTTTCCCAAAGAAGAGCGGGTGCCGCTGTGGATATTGTTTTGGCGTGCGCAAATCGAAGGTGTCGAGTTCACCGGCTTTTACGAGGAGGGGTCTCTCGTCGGCTTCACCTATACGATCAGCTACGGCGATTTGACCTACGTATTCTATCTGGCCATTCACAGTACGGTTCGATCCAAAGGTTACGGCAGTAAGATACTGCAAAGCATCGAAGGCAGGCATCCGGCAAACAGGCTCTCCCTGGAAATCGAGGACCCCGAGCAACCGGCCGCGAACAGCGGGCAGCGACGGAGGCGGTTGGCGTTCTACCGCAAAAACGGCTACGAGCCGACAGGCTACAAGACGGTCGAAGGAAGCACGACCTATATGATGATGGGTAAAAACGGCCCTCACACCCGCGAAGAACACGCCACCCTGATGGAGCATTTCAGCGGTCTGCTACTCAGACGCATGTTCAAGCCGAAGTTCGTGCGGTAACGCTTTCGGGTGGCAGGAGATTGTTCCTAGGGTTTGCGTTTGAAGCGAACCAGGGTTTCGAATAGGTCGCCCGATATGCGGATTTCGAGGCTGCCACCCATCAGCTCGCTGAGATTCTTGGCGATGTAGAGGCCCAGACCGCTGCCTTCGGTTTGCCTGGCGCGGTCGCCGCGGATGAACTGCTGCATCAGCTCATCTCCTTTTTGCTCGAGGGGGAGTCGGGAGGTGTTTTTGATCGAGAGCACCACATTGTCGTAAAACGCCGTTTGGTCGTGCTCGATGGTAATTTCCGCAAAGACCCTGGTTCCCGGCAAGGCATATTTCACCACATTGCCGAAGAGGTTTTCGAGGATGCGCCACACATGTTTACTGTCGGCCTTGATCATCCGGGGCTGCTCGGAATCGTCTGTGACCAAGACCAGGTTCAGCTCGGTGAACCGATCATCGAACTCCCCGGCGATCTGACCGACGAGCTCGACGAGATCAACGTACTCGAAAGACACCGCCAGGTTGCCGGTACTTGCCTTCGAGGCCTCCATGAGGTCATCGATCAGCACCTTGAGGCGCATCGACTTGCGGTCGAGCACATCCACGTAATCCCTGAACTCCTCATCCTCGTTCGGCAGTCCTTTGAGCAGGTCAACATAGCTGATGATCGAGGTGAGCGGTGTACGGATGTCGTGCGAAACGTTGGTGATCAGCTCCACCTTGAACCTCTCGGAGCGAATACGATCCTCATTCGCCCTTTCGTATTGGGACGCGAGCTCCAGGAGCAGTTGTCCGAAATAGGTGAACGCGATCAGGGTAAAGGTGGCAAATATCTGAAACACCGAGTACGCCGTCAGGTATTGATTGATGATCAAGGAGGCGTTCGCGAGAATCACTATCAGAATCAGATTGGCGATCGCCAAAAGCCCCAGTATCAACCCGATGGGTTCATTGAGGGGAAAGACTTTGAAAAACTTGATCCAGTAGCAGGTATTTCGGATGTCCTTATCGCGAAAACGTGCCGTTGTCTCGATGACCACCGCAATCATCGCGAGATAGCAGATGAGCGTCAGGAGCAGTAGGGGAGTGGTGAAGCCACTTCTCCAAGTGGATAAAACGCCCACCAGGAGCACGAAGAGTATTACGTACATCAGCATGAAATCGAACTTGCGCCAGGGCCGGCCGGTGCTGTCGGGAGCTTCTTCGGTGAGCGTGAATGTTCGCTTGCTGCTGAATATGCCTACGTTTTGTGGGCTTCGAACGATGGCGATAAGCGCCGCGACGACGAAGATCAGCAGGAGTGCGGCGAATGGCTAGCCGATGTGAAGGAAGTCGCCGAACTGTTGGTTTGCATAGTAGTCGAAAGCCGAGCTGAATCCACGGGCGGTGGACAGTGTGGCAACAAATCCGATGGCGACGAAAACGACGATCGTCACCGGATAACGTGTATGACTCTGCATTTTTCTCATTTGAGCTTCACCACCTTGTAGCCTAGGCCGTATATCACCTTGAGGTAACGCGGCTCCTTGGGACTGATTTCGATTTTCTCACGGATATGGCGGATGTGTACCGACACCGTCTTGGATACGTTGAACGCCGGTTCCTCCCATACCGCCTCATAGATCTGTGCGGAGCTGAAGACTCTGTCCATGTTAGCCATCAGCAGCTTGAGGATGTTGTATTCGCGGGCGGTAAGCCCGGCATCGACACCTGCTATGCGCACACTTTTCGAGGTGTCGTCGAGCTCGAGGTCGCCGGTTTGATACACGCCTTCCCGAGAGGTATCGGCGCTCTGTCCATCGCCTGTTTTCACCGTTGCTCCGGTGGGTGTGGGGACGTCCGTCAACCCGCCCAAACGTGCGTAACGTCTGAGAGCCGCACGTACCCGGGCCAAGAGTTCGACGGGGTTGAAAGGCTTGGTGATGTAGTCGTCGCCACCCATGTTCAGCCCGAGGATGCGGTCGGTATCCTCGGATTTGGCGCTGAGAAACAAGATCGGCACGTTGCTGGTTTCGCGGATATTAACCGTGGTCTGGATACCGTCCATCACCGGCATCATGATGTCCAAAACGGCCAGATGCACGGTTTGTGCGGCAACCGCTTCGACCGCCTCGAGGCCGTTCGATCTCCGGATGACCCGGTAACCCTCCTGCTTGAGATATATCTCAAGCACCGAGAGGATATCCTCGTCGTCATCACAGACGAGTACGGTGTAGCGATCGTTGCTGTTTTCAGGTGGTGAGCCTACCATATCGTCACGCTCCTGTGTGATCGGGTGTGGCACTGCCGGCCCGACCTTTTTGTTCGGTGGGGTGGGCGGGGATGTCGCCTTCATCATCCCATACTCCGACCGACAGCCAGGTCAATAAGTTCAGATAGGCCGCCTTCATCTCATTGTGTTCCGGATTATCTATTCCGGCTGTCGAAATAGCATTCATCGGTTCACCTCCGGATCCCAACGATACAGCCACCGTCTCCGATATCCGAGATGACGCACTCCGAATCATCGGGTACATATATTACTCCATTCCTACTCCCTTTCGTCCCTTTTCACTCTAAAGGCGAAAATCGAACATCACGGAGAGGGAAAGCAAAGATTTGTCAAAGATGACCAGTGCTTTCACATCTTTAGTGCCCTGCAGTCTGATACACTTCGAGATGCCAAATCAGATTAAGTCCTATCGGACTTCCAGCAAACGTCGAGCAGCAATGACATTGACGGTGGTTTACCCTATTGGTGATTGTGCCTCTGCACAAGGTGAATCCGGTCTCGAGGCGGACGGAATTTCTCTCGAAATCGGCAAAGGGCGGTGTGGCTTTCCAAACCCCCCAACTTGACAATACGGCAAATCATGGCCGATCAGGGCAAATGCCGTGTAAACACCCCGCTTGAAAGTAGTACAATATACAGTCCCTGTAAAGGGGCCATTTTCGGACTATCCTATCCCAGGTAAGCCAATAGCAAAAGGCGCGGCATTCGACACGCTCCACCGTAGACGTGTGAGCCTCTTTTGCGCGGAGTGGATGGTTCGTCAGAGGAGTATACACCAAGGGAGGGGAACGAAGAAGAGGAAATGTATGCCGGCGCCGCATACCCGGACATCGCTTGTGTGAGGCCGTGGCGGGCGGGCATTTCAGCAGTTTACCGAGAAAAAAGGATGTGATCAGAATAGCCGGAAAGACGATTGCGGAGAAAATCTTTTCAAGTCACAGCGGCACCGACGCACGTGCCGGAGACATCGTGGTGGCCGATATCGATTTCGCCATGAGCCAGGACGGAACATCGGCGTTGGCCATCGACGCGATAGAGTCGATGGGTGCCGACAAGGTGTTTGATTCGGAGAAGGTGGCGATGGTCATGGACCACAGCTGTCCCTCGCCGCTCGAAGGCGTGAGTGCCATACACGCCAAGATGCGCGCCTTCGGCAAAAAGACCGGCGTGCATATCTACGACTGGGGTCGTGGCGTATGTCATCAGCTGGTTCCCGAAAGCGGCAAGGTGGTTCCGGGTGACCTGGTTATCGGTTGCGATTCGCATACCTGCACCTACGGTGCGCTGAATGTATTTTCAACCGGCGTGGGTTCCACCGACGGAGCCGCGGCCATGGTGTCGGGCAAGTTGTGGTTCAAGGTGCCCGAGACACAGCACATCGTCTACAAAGGTACCTTGCCGAAGGGTGTGTATTCCAAAGACCTCATCCTCTATCTGGCCGGTCTCATCGGCGTGGACGGAGCAACCTATCAGGCGCTGGAGTTTTCCGGCCCGGTCATCGACGCACTGTCCATCGACGCCCGTATGACCATCTCCAACATGGCCATCGAGCTCGGCGCCAAAGCCGGCCTCATGAAAGCCGACGAGAAGACCCTGACGTTTTTCAACGAGCGCGCGAAGCGCAACGGTACTCCCTTGGTGCGTGAGCCAAATCCGCAGGAGCCCGATGCGGATGCCGTCTACGCAAACTCCATCGAGATCGACACCTCTAAGCTGGAGCCGCAGATCGCCAAGCCGCATGCCGTGGGCAACGTATCGCCCATCAGTGAGGTGGCCGGGCTCGAAATCGCCCAGGCCTTCATCGGTACCTGCACCAACGGTCGCCTAGAGGACTTCGCCATCGCGGCGAGCTTGCTCAAGGGCAAAACCGTACACCCCGATGTGCGCCTCGTGGTGGCGCCCGCATCGCGCGATATCTATCTGGACGCGATGGCCGAAGGCTACATCCAAACCTTCGTCGAGGCCGGCGCCAGCGTGGTGACCCCGGGTTGCGGTCCGTGTGTGGGCACCCACAACGGCGTGCCGAGTGACGGCGAGAACGTGATCTCCACCGCCAACCGTAACTTCAAAGGACGTATGGGTAACTCCGACTCCTTCATCTATCTTGCCTCGCCCGCGACCGTAGCGGCATCGGCACTGACCGCCAAGATCACCGATCCGAGGGAGTTTCTGTGAGTTTCAAAGCCAAAGCATTCAAGTTCGGTAGTGACATCAACACCGACTACATCATCTCAGGAAAATACAAGTTCAAGTCCAACGATATGAAGGAAATGGCCCATCACGCCATGGAGGAGCTGGATCCCAACTACTACGAGCGCGTATCGCCCGAAGGCGGCATCCTCGTCGCGGGAACCAACTTCGGTTGCGGCTCGTCGCGCGAACAGGCGCCGCTGGTGCTCATCCACTCCAATACCTTGGTGGTTTTGGCTAAATCCTTCGCGCGCATCTTCTACCGCAACGCCATCAACACCGGACTCCCGGTTGTTGAGTGTGATACCGATAAGATCAATGAGGGCGACGAGATCGACGTGGATCTCGAAGGGGGAGTGGTAAGAAACCTCACCACCGGCGAGGATATCCCCTTTGCGCCTCTTCCTTCGGTCATGGCGAAACTTTTGGCGGACGGTGGCCTGGCCCCGCACTTCCGCAAGCATGGAACCTTTGCATTGGAGTAAGAATGGCACGTACCGAAAAAGTTGTCGGCGAGGAAAAGAAGACCTCGGCGGCAAAGTCCGTTGCTGCGACGAAAAA
>DOMT01000073.1:4677-4870 GCA_003509825.1 Coriobacteriia bacterium | reverse complement strand
AACGACCTCGGCCTGCGGATGTTGGGCGGTGATAAGAAAGAATATCGCCCACAAAGCGATACCGAAAAGACCGAGAGCAGCCACGACCAGACCCATGGTCATACCCGAGCGATAGGCTACACGCAGCGCACCGGCGATACCCTTGGTCGCCGCCTGCGTGGTGCGGGTATTGGCGCGGGTGGCAACGTACATG
>DOMT01000073.1:4422-4546 GCA_003509825.1 Coriobacteriia bacterium | reverse complement strand
AAGTCCGGACAGATGTTGCATCTTGTCGTTTCCGGCATCCTGCCGAAGTACCCAAGAAGCCAGCCAAGCGGCTGCCACCAATCCGATCAGCGCCACCGCAGGCGCTATCCAGGCTAACCAGCCT
>DOMT01000073.1:0-4364 GCA_003509825.1 Coriobacteriia bacterium | reverse complement strand
CAGCCTTGCAATTCTACTTGAAAAACAAGACCGGTGGTAGCAGAGCTTTGATTAAATCTCGATGAAAGCCGATAGGTTTTCGGGGATTTTGCCGCCCCTCACCTGCTCGATATTGTAATCGACGGCGGCAACGAGCTCGTCGACACTCTCGAAGGTTTGCATGGGGCGCAGGAATTCACAGAAGAAGAGTTGGATCCGCCGACCGTAGAGGTCGCCGTCGAAATCCAGGAGATGGGCTTCGATGGTCGATGATGTACCTGCAAACGTCGAGGGAACACCGACGGAGATCGCCGCTTTATAAAGCCCGCCATCCAC
This sequence comes from Coriobacteriia bacterium, assembly GCA_003509825.1. GTDB lineage: Bacteria > Actinomycetota > Coriobacteriia > Coriobacteriales > UBA8131 > UBA8131. The sequence continues at coordinate 4,049 of DOMT01000073.1, read as the reverse complement.
GGCGAACACACCGAAGTAAACACCGTCGGCGGGGCGCACGAGCATCTCGTCGAGTTCGAGGTTGGCAGTGGGAACCCCGAGGTCATGGCCGACTCCCCTGCCGGCAACCACCGTCGCGCGCGCGTAATGCGGCCGTGCAAGTAGGCGGTTGGCCTGCTCGATATTGCCGGATTGCACGCAATCGCGGATACGCGTGGAACTGATGGGCAGCTTATCGGAAGCCCGCAGAATATGTGCGTGCACCTCGCAGTCATGACTCTCCCCCCAAGCCCGTAGATGATCCACCGTGCCTGCGGCTTTGGCGCCGAATCTGAAATTCGCCCCGACGTGTATACCCCGAGGCGCGCCGTGTTTGGCGATCACCTCATCCAAAAAATCATCGGGGGAAAGCAGGGCCAGATCGGCATTGAACGGCAAAACCAATACGGCATCGACCCCGCTACGGGCCAAAAATGCTATACGGTCGGCATTGGAAACCAGCTTACGGCGGATGGAGGCATCGAGAAAGAATTCATCGGGATCATGGTCGAAGGTCAATACGATCGAGCGTAGTGCTCGGCTTCGGGCCTGTTTTACGGCCTGGCCGATGATATAGCGATGACCGATATGCAGGCCGTCGAACACGCCGATGGCGCACACGAACTCCCCTAAAGAAACGTTATCGGAATACCCGATAATCTCGGCCCGTTGCGTCTGCGTTTCTGCAGGCTTTGCATCGCAATCACTATCGGATGACTCGTGCTTTTTGTAAGACATCGCGCAAACCTTTCGGAATTTCCGACTCCTCTATACCCAAATCCCCCACGGGATCCAAAAACAACGCACGAAAGGCGGCAGCGACAGCACCGTCCTCACCGGCGGACTCGGCAACCCTGCGCTCCAGCTCATCGAGCGTATGGGCCTTATCGATCCCCACGCTACCCGATGCCGTGCGCCGCAAGGCGCCCAGATGCGCCTTCGTGCCGACGGCCTCGCCGAGNNTCTACATCCCAATATCCCTCGCCCAACCCCTTGAGCTCGAGCCGATGGATGACGATTTCCCGGGCCTTGAGCTCGGCGGTCTCCCCTCTTCGCGCTCGCTCATAAGCTTTGACGCCGTCTTTTTTAATCGCGGAATACTGTGGCGGCATCTGCTCGGACTCACCGAGAAAGGATGTGAGTGTTTTATGTACGAAAGTCGGATCACCGACGGTAGCGGGCACCTCGGCGCGTGCGATAATCTGCCCCTGGGCGTCGTCGGTGTCGGTCGCGGAACCGAAAACCACGCGGGCGAGATAGGTCTTGCGCTTGGCCATGATCAGATCGGAGAGTCGGGTTGCCGGCCCGATGCAGACGAGCAACAGACCCGTTGCTGCGGGATCCAACGTTCCGGCGTGGCCGATACGCCCCTCGCCGGTGAGACGACGCAGGCGATCGACAACGTCATGCGACGTCACACCTGCGGGTTTGTCTATCGCGATTACCCCCGAAAGATCGGTGGCTCCGCGCTTCGCCTTAGCCATGGTGCTTACAGGATTTCGCTGAAATAAGTGTCGGCTTCCTCAAGGATCATCGCTTCCGCCTCTTTTAACGTACCGTAGGTGGTAAACCCTGCCGCCGCCTTATGTCCTCCCCCGCCGAAGCGATGGGCGAACGCGCCTACATCATAATCTCCTTTAGCCCTGAGATTCACGCGGATCTTGCTCTTTTCCTCTCTGAGGAGAATGGCGATCTCAACCCCTTTGACGCTGCGCAGAATGGTCGGCAGACCCTCGGTTTCATCCCGCGAGATGCCGAGTTCCTCGAAATCCGCCAGCGTAACCCAGGAATATACCACCTTGCCACCACCGGCAAAAGCCAGTCGCGAAATCAGGCGGGAGTCGAGCTCCAGCGAGCCGATGGAGCGGGTGTCATACACCAGGGTGTTGGCCAAGGAGGGGCTGACACCCGCGGCAACCATCTCACCTGCGGCGATAAAGGCATCGGCCGTGGTGTTTTGAAAGGCGAAGTGCCCCGTGTCCGTCATCAACGAGACGTAACAGCCCATGGCCATCACGGGCGTTATCGTCGCTTTGCAGGCCCTGATCAGCTTCCAGACCAGCAACCCCGTCGCCGGAGCACCGACATCACCCAGATAATGATTGGCAAAACCGGTGTAATCGGGATGGTGATCGATGACCAAAGTATCGCCCGCACGGTCGAACACCTCCACGGCCTCACCCAGACGATCCTTGTTCGGCGCATCCACCACGATGAAGAGATCGGGGGTTTTGCCATACGCACCGGCAGCGGTAAACTTGTAGCCGCCTTCATAGCCGTCGAAGAAATCGTAAAGCCCCGGAGCCTTATCCCCCTTCGGCAGCAGCTTGGTAACCGTGTGACCCATGGTTTCAAGCAACGCTGCGAGCGCCAAGATCGACCCGAGGGCGTCGCCGTCGGGATTCAAATGTCCGCACAACACCACTTCGCGCGGCTCTTCGAGCAGTGCAAGCGTTTGCTCCACCGATAGACTATCGTGATTCATAGGGATAGCCTTCCTCATCCTTTAAAACTCCCATGGTTTTAGGCACATCGGTTAAAGCCTGCGCTATTACCTCGGCCTCATCGATGCTGGTATCGAGAAAAAAACGCAGGTCGGGCGTTACGCGCCAACCAAGGCTTTGCCCCAGCAGACTACGAATCCGTCCCTTGGCACTGGCCAGGCCGGCCTCCACATCGGCGTACTGCGATTTCTCCGCCGAAACATAGATGTTGGCCATGCTGCGGTCTTTTGAAACCTCGACACCGGTAACCGTAACGTAAGCCAAGCGAGGGTCGGACACCTGCAAAAGCAGGATGTCCGCCAAAGCTGTACGCGCAGCCTCGTTGATCTTGCGCGATTGTGGGGTTTGCTTCATGTCTAACCTTCTCTGGCGATCTCTCTTATCGCATAACCTTCGAGCGTATCGCCGACCTTTATGTCCTGGAAGCCATCGATGCCGATACCGCACTCGTAGCCGGCACGCACGCTCTTGACGTCTTCTTTAAAGCGCCTGAGCGAGGAGATGCTTCCCTCGTATACAACCGTTCCGTCGCGCACGACCCTGATCTTGTCATCACGGTTGATCTCGCCCTCATCGACGAAGCAACCGGCGATCGTGCCGATCTTGGGAACCTTGAACAACTCGCGTACCTCGGCGACACCGGTATCCACCTCCACGATTTCGGGCTTGAGCAGTCCCACGCGGGCGGCATTGATATCGTCGATGGCCTGGTAGATGACGCGGTAGGTCTTGATCTCGACCTTTTCCTTCATGGCCATCGCCTTGGCCTTCTGCTGCGGACGCACGTTAAAGCCGATGATGACGGCGTCGGAGGCCGCAGCCAGGGTAACGTCGGTCTCGGTGATACCACCGACGGCCGAGTGGATGACGTTGATGTGAACCTCGCTCTGGTCCATCTTGTTGAGGGCGTCTTGCAAAGCCTCGATGGAGCCGTGCACGTCGGCCTTGACCACCAAGTTGAGGTCGGCCGTCTTGCCCTCCTCGATACGGGCGAAGAGATCCTCGAGCGACATATGGCCGCGCTGATGCTCCTTGAGGCGCTTGCGCAATGCACGATCCTCGGCGAGATTGCGGGCGTCGCGCTCGTCGGCAAACACCCTGAACTCATCGCCGGCGTCGGGCACGCTGTTGAGACCGAGAATCTCAACCGGGTCCGACGGCAGCGCCGTCTCCACGGTATCACCCACGGGGTTGATGAGCGCACGCACGCGTCCGTAGGATGTTCCCACCACCACGGGATCTCCCACCTTGAGTGTTCCGCGCTGCACAAGCACGGTGGCCACGGGGCCGCGACCCTTGTCGAGCTTGGCCTCGATGACAAACCCGGAGGCCAGGGTATCGGGATTGGCCTTGAGCTCCAAAACATCGGCCTGCAACAGGATGGTCTCCAAAAGCTCGTCGATACCGGTGCGCTGCTTGGCGCTGACCTCGACGAACATATTCTGCCCACCCCACTCCTCGGGGATGATGGAGTGCTCGGTGAGTTCCTGGCGCACGCGCTCGGGGTTCACACCGGGTTTATCGATC
>DOMT01000027.1:2718-8302 GCA_003509825.1 Coriobacteriia bacterium | reverse complement strand
GTGCAGCTCGGCAACGTTTTCATCGGCTTGCAGCCGGCACGCCTGCAGACCGAGACCACTGCGGCCGGCGGCAACGGAGCCGGAGCCGAGCGTCCTGCACCCGCTGCAATAAACAGCGGCACACAGGCAGCCGACAACCCCGACATCGGCGGTTATCACAGCCGCGACAATGCTCCCCATCACCAGTACCTCGCTTTTTATCACTGGCTCACCACGGTTTTTGAGGCCGACGCGGTGATTCATGTGGGCACACACGGTACCCTGGAATTTTTGCCGGGCAAGGAGACGGGGCTCTCCGGCAACGACGCATCGGATCACCTTATCGGCACCGTCCCCCACCTCTACCTTTACTACGTGGGTAACCCCGGCGAGGCGATGATCGCCAAGCGACGCACACGGGCGGTATGCATCGGTTATGCGCCGCCACCCTTTGAGGAAAGCGGCCTTTACGGCGCCTATGCGGATCTGGATGCCACCTTGCATGAGCTGGCCGAAGCGGAAAACCTTGCACCTCAGCGGATAAGGGATCTCAAGCAGCACTTCGAGCAACAGTGTAGGGAGCTCGGGCTGCCGGAGAATGAGGACGGCGCCGCGCATGAGCTGTACCGTATGCGCACGGCGCTGATGCCCAGGGGACTGCATGTGTTCGGCGACGAAAACAGCGTTGCGGAGACGGAGGGGCTGCTCCGGGCCCTCAGAGGCGAGTACCTCGAAGCAGGGCTTGCCGGCGACACCCTGCGCAACCCCGAGGTGCTGCCCGGTGGTCGCAACCTGTTTCAGTTCGACCCTCGTTACGTTCCCAGCCCCACGGCCATCGAACGGGGGCACCGGGCGGCTGTGGGACTTTTGGAGGCGTACCGCGCAGAGCACGGCGACTGGCCCAAGCGCGTGGCGATCATTTTGTGGGGTCTCGAAACCTCACGCACACAAGGCGAGAGCGTAGGCCAGGTGTTGGCCTTGCTGGGTGCCCGTCCAAGCGCACGAAAGGACAGCTTCGAAAGCCGCTTCGAGCTCATCCCCTTAAAAGAGCTCGGGCGACCGCGCATCGATGTCACGCTCACCATTTGCGGCTTTTTCAGGGACATGTTTCCCAACCTGCTCACCGGCTTTTATGAACTCTTCGAAAAACTCGCCGCTTCGCAGGAGTCCGAGTTGGACAACTACTATCTCGAGGGCTGTCGGCAGACCTTGGCAGAACTGCTTGAGCTGGGATATGACCGGGATGCGGCGCTGACTTTGTCGAAGAGCCGTATCTTCGGCCCGCGTGAGGGCGAGTACGGTTCGAGTCTCACCACGCTCGTTTCATCGAGTGAATGGAAGACGGAAGACGAGCTCGCCTTTTCCTTTACCGATAGCCTCAGGTATGTGTACAACGCCGACGCTTACGGCCAAAGCGCCGAAGGGCTGGTGGAGCTGAACTACCGGGCGATAGATGCGGTGTCGCAGATACGCAGCGATGCGGAATACGAGCTGGTGGATCTGGACCATTATTACGAGTTCTACGGTGGTCTGGCGAAGTCGGTCTCGCTTGCAAAGGGTAGCCGACCGGCACTTTATATCACCGACACCACAGGTAGAGAACCTCAGACGGATTCGGTGGAGTGCGCCATACGGCGAGGTGTGCGCGGGCGCCTGCTCAACCCCCGNNCCCCGTTTCATCGAAGGCATGCTCGCCCACGGATACCACGGCACCCAAAAGCTCGAGACCCGGCTCGAGAACCTCCTAGGACTTGCAGCCACCACGGATGCGGTTAATTCCGCCGAGTTCGACGCGCTCCACAAAACCTTTGTCGAGGATGAGGAGCTGCGCAGGGCGTTGCAGGCCAATAACCCGGCAGCCTACCTTAAAATGCTCGAACGCCTGGTGGAGTGCAGCAATCGGGGTTACTGGCAGGCCTNNGCAGCTGACCAGGCACATCCTCGAAGCCGAGGGTTTGGTTGAGTAGGGATCTTTCCGGCGTTTCCCTTCACTCCCATATCTTATTCGTTACACTCCGCTCAATTTCGATATCAGGGTTGATTTTGGATAACGCGGCAAATAAGCCCTCTTTGTCTTTCACGGATATCATCGTCTCATTGTAGGTGCCATAACGTATCATCAGTCTATCGAGACTGAGGGCGAGCGATGCCAAAGGATTGTGGGTTGCCCGTATGGATCGTATGTCGGCGATTTCGAGGGTCCCGGAAAATACACCGGTGCGAACCTTCATCTGCGACTCGGAGACATCGACATGGTTTCTGATACCCGTGTCAACCATCAATACGTCACTGACAAGAAGGAGTATGGTGAGGGCCGATAAGACAGCAGAACCAGACAGCGAGCCCGCAATTGCATCCCGGTAGCAATCGACTGCAAGAGAGGCGGTTGCCGTAAACATGGCGGCTACTCCTGCATACCACCATACCGCTATCTTTCCCCTGAAGCGTACCACTCCGTCTTTTGCCGCCATACGCTACCTCCTTGAGGGTAAAACCCTGCGCCGCCGCCTAAAAGCAATACCGGTTAAATTCTAGCATGGGTATAGGCTCTACGGTTTCTCGTGGACAAAGGTTGGATATGAACGGAACCATCTGTCGGCTTGAATATATCACTTGCTAGTATTTCTCTTTTTATTTATACTAGTATTTGTGTGATATTCGTCAGAGCGGGTACACCTTTTACGATTTATTCGCGAGAGGGGTGCTTATGGATTTTCTTTCGGTAACTACGGCTATAACCCTACTATTAGGCGCATCGGCAGCAGTCGGCGAGGTAATTTTCAAGTTCTGGCGTGAGAGACGCCGAGGTAGCGAGAAGCGACCACGTAAGTAGTCGCTTCCTCAAAACCTAGGTGTACCCGCCGACTCCACAAGTCACACGGCGGATATCACACGTAAATCTTAGCACAATTCGATTATTAATACTAGTATATTTGTATTATTATGCTTTTTGACATACTCCTTTTGGCAAGAACCCGAAGAGTCTCCGTCCTATCTTTTAAGGTGGCTCGCCGGCTTTTATTTCGCTTGACGCGCTCACTACTTTGTAATACTATATACTTGTACTTAGTAATACTGTATACCTGCAACACTCAGTAGTGAGGAGGCGACCTTGGACAACCTGACCGAGATGCTCAAAGGCGTGCTTGAGGGCTGCGTTTTGGAGATCATCAGCCGTGAGGAAACCTACGGTTACGAAATCACCCGACAGCTCAACGCGCTCGGATTTTCCGACGTCGTCGAGGGCACCGTCTATACGATTTTACTGCGCCTGGAGAAGAACAAGCTGGTGGAGGTCGAGCGTAAATCGTCCACCCTGGGGCCGCCGCGTAAGTTCTACTCGCTCAACGACAAGGGGCGCACGGAATTGCAGCTGTTTTGGGCAAAATGGGAGTTCGTGAGCTCCAAATTGCATGAGCTGAGGGAGAAGCCCGCACCACGGTGAGGCACCGGGTGCGACGGCAAAGCTACAAGCGCAACGCAGATCCGACGACTTGAAAACCGCAGGATCGGCACTACATCGAGGAGAGGAACACCATGTCTGAGTTTTTCGACAACTACTTCAACATCAAGCGGATACGCGAGGAAAAGCGTAGGTACAAGCAGCAGATGGAGCGGGTCAAGGCGCTACCCGAGGACTATCGCTACGTATATGAGAAGATACAGCACCACATGTGGCAATTCGTGTCGGGCGCCGGTTACGACATGATGCACGTGCAGGCGGACTTGCTGGAGCTCTTCGAGCAGGGCGCCGCCGACGGCAAGGCGGTTTTGGAGGTCACCGGCGAAGACGTGGCCGCCTTTTGCGACGAGCTGCTGCGCAACACCAGAACCTATACCGAAGACTGGCGCACCAAACTCAACCGCGACATCAAAAACAAGCTCGGGTAGACGGGTGGGCGGCGCCCGGCCCCGTCAGCTGTCGGACGTTGGGCGCCCGGCTCTGTCACGAACCTCTGCAGCTAGGGCGGAATCGAGATCAGGGCTGCCATTCCTACTCACGCGGGAACCCACACCTACAGCCCCGATTGCCCCTACCGCCCGGCCTTGCGAACCACAAAACACTTGTGGATCTTGGCATTGCGTTCGAAGTCGTGTGGAATGGTGTCTTCGGTTATATCTTCGGCGCTTATGCCCGAGCGCCCGAGCGCTTCGTAATCGAGCTTGAAGGATCGTAGATTGCAGGAGAAAATCGCCTGTCCGTCGGCGCTCAACAGGGCTGCAACGCCCTCGAGCAACTCGACGTGGTCTCGCTGCACGCTCCAGGTGCGTTCGTCCATGCGCTTGGAGTTGGAGAAGGTCGGGGGATCTACGAAGATCAGGTCGTAGGTGTTGTTCGCCGCACGTTCGGCTTGCAGCCATTCGAGCACATCGGCGCGAACGAAGGTGTGGAGGGTTTGCCGTGCGCCCTGCACGTCGCTCGCCCCATCATCACCACGGCTTTCCTCCGCAGTGCCCGGCGCACGGGTCGCCCCCGCGTTTTCGCCAGTATGACCGGACACGCCATCCGATACGACTCTCGCCCCCGCGCGAAACACCTCGATGTCGCCGGTGGCAAAGCCGTTGAGTCGCATGTTCTTCTGCGACCACTCCAGATAGGTGTTCGAGAGATCCACCGTGGTGGTGCTCGTCGCACCTCCCGCAGCCGCGTAAACGCTGGCAGTCCCCGTGTAAGCGAAGAGGTTGAGAAACGACCTACCCCGCGCAAGCCCCTCCAACATAGCACGCGTCAAACGGTGATCCAAAAAAAGCCCCGTATCGAGGTGACCGCTCAGATCGGTGAGAAAAGTGTGCCCGTTCTCGCGCACCACAAGGCTGGTGGAACCTCCCCCGCTCTGCGCATACTGCTCGCCACCACGCGCCTGCTCCCGCGTTTTGGAGATGACGTGCTCCACGTCGGTGCCCAGAACGACGGGCAGCACCGTGAGCACATCGTTGTAGCGCCTGAGCGCTTTGGCCTCGTCGATCTCCTTAGGTGCCTTATACTCGGCCACGCAGTAATACACCTGCTCGACCCCGTTTTGCAGACCTGCATAGCGGTCGATGGCAACGGCATAATCGGGCAGATCGCCGTCATAGATGCGGTAACAACTCACACCCTCTCGCTTCGCCCACTTTTTGCGCTCGCGGGCGACCTTTTTCAAACGGGCGACGAACTGCTCGGTGCCTGTCTCCAGCACCTCTACCTGTAGATCTTTGCCACCGTCAGGGTTTTGCACCGTCAAGGTATGCGCCACGTTGTCGCCCAGACGATAGTGGTGCAGCAGGGTTTCGATCTTGCCGTTGTACAGCGTTTCGGTCTGATAGGGCGTGCGCAACAACTGCTTATCGAGGCTTGCATCCGGGGTGATCAGATGCAGTGTCCAAGTTTGCGGTAGAGCTGCGACCAGCANNACTCGCTGCCCAGGCGATGGGCATAGGGAGGATTGGCGACGACCGTGCCATTCTGCGGCAGCTCGCCGACCAGGCGCTCGAGCATACGCCCGGCCTCCGACACCTGCGCCACCTCGAAATGCACGAAGTCGGAAAGACCCAGCCGCTTAGCGCCATCGCGCGCCAAGCCGATCGCCTGCCGGTCGCCATCGGAACCGATGAAGAGGGGGGA